>NZ_JBFULI010000008.1:0-161942 GCF_056400405.1 Pseudomonas sp. P5_B3
CTGTAGGAGCGAGCCTGCTCGCGATAGCGGTACATCAGAAAACATTGACGGCGGCTGACACTCCCTCATCGCGAGCAGGCTCGCTCCTACAGGGTTTATCGGTGGATCAGGCTGCGCGCTCATCACCCGGATTACGCTCGAAGTAGCGCTTGTACTCGCGACTGAACTGCGACGTGCTCTGATACCCCACCCGATGCGCCACCTGCGCCACGCCCAGCCCCTCGCCCAGCAACAACTGCTGCGCCTTGAGCAGACGCAATCGCTTCAGATACTGCACCGGCGACAACAAGGTGCTGCGCTTGAAATGCTCGTGAAAGGTCGACGCACTCATGTTCGCGCAACTGGCCAGGGTCTCGACGTTCAGCGGTTCGGCAAAATGCGCATGCAGATGACTGAGGGATGCCGCGATCCGGGCAAATTGCCCTTGCTGCTCAACCAACGCCCGCAATACATCGGCTTGTGGACCACGTAACGCGACGAACAGCAACTCGCGCAAGCGCGCTTGCCCCATGACCTGGCACTCCAGCGGATCGTGCAGGCAACGCAACAGCCGCTCGACACAACCGCGCATCGCATCATCGAGCACTGCCGAGGTCATGGACTCAGGTGTTTGCGCCGGAATATGCCGCCCTGGCGCCAGGCCCATCGCCAACACCAGTTCGCCCAGCATCACCCGGTCGATCGCGACAGAAACGCCCAGCATCGGCCCGTCCGGCGCGGCAAAGGTTTCACACTCGAACGGCACCGGCAGCGCCTGAATCAGATAGTGCCCCGCCCCGTATTCAAGGGTGCGCGGCCCCAGGTACGCCAGTTTGCTGCCCTGGGCGATGATCACCAGGCTCGGCTCGTAGATCTGCGGCCCACGGGCTACATCGCAACTGGCCCGCAGAACCTGCACGCCCGGCAACGCGGTCGGGACGAAACCGTTACGAGTGGACAGCGGCTCGATCAGCGAAACCAGGCTGGCATTGGCATCAAGATGACGGGTCAGCAGCATCGGGGCTCTTCACAAAAAAAGTCACAAAAAAAGTCACGGAAAAAGGGACGAAAGCATCATCGCAGATCCGCTGGCCAATGCGACGGCCCACACCCGCATGCCGGAGGAATAGGCATGACACCCGGAGGAATCGCCATGGTCGCTACCGGGTTCGGCGCCCAGAATGCGCCACCTCACCCGTCAGCGCTTTTGCGAGGTTCACCATGTACACCGCCATCGGATACGCCGCCCAGTCGGCCACCACTCCCCTCGCCCCCGTGAAATTCGAACGTCGCAGCCCAAGGCCTGACGACGTTGCCATCGAGATTCTCTACTGCGGCGTCTGCCATTCCGACATCCATCAGGCCCGCAACGAGTGGGGCATTGCTGTTTACCCGCTGATGCCTGGTCACGAAATCGTAGGCAAAGTGACCGCCGTCGGTGCGAATGTCACCCAACACAAAGTCGGCGATCTGGTCGGTGTTGGCTGCATGGTCGATTCGTGCCGCCATTGCGAAGCTTGCCAGGCCGACCTGGAGCAATACTGCCTCGAAGGCCCGACCATGACCTACGCCACCCCGGACCGCGTGGATGGCAGCAACACCATGGGTGGTTACTCCGACAGCATCGTGGTCAGCGAGCATTTCGTGGTGCGCATCCCGGAAAAACTGGCCCTGGCCAGCGCCGCGCCGATCCTGTGCGCCGGCATCACCACCTACTCACCGCTCAAGCACTACGGCGTGAAGGCCGGTGACAAGGTCGGGATTCTCGGCATGGGCGGCCTGGGCCACATGGGCATCAAGTTCGCCAAGGCCATGGGCGCCGAAGTGACGCTGTTCACCCGTTCGGCAAGCAAGGCCGAAGAGGCTCGCCGCCAGGGCGCGGACCATGTGATCGTGTCCACCGATGACGCGCAGATGCAGGCTGCCGCCGGTCACTTCGACTTCCTGCTCGACACCATTCCGGTGCAGCACGACCTCAACCCCTACCTCGACACCCTGCGTTTCGACGGTGTGCATATTCTGGTGGGGTTGATCGAACCCGTAGAGCCGCCAGTGCATGCGGCCAAACTGGTCTTGGGCCGCCGGGTATTGGCCGGCTCGCTGATCGGCGGCATCGCCGAAACCCAGGAAGTGCTGGATTTCTGCGCCGAACACAACATCACCTGCGACATCGAAATGCTCGACATCCGCCAGATCAACGAGGCTTACGCCCGCATGATCGCCGGTGACGTGAAGTACCGCTTCGTCATCGACATGGCGACATTGAAGCTCTAAACCTTCAAGGCTTAAACCTTCAAACCAAGCTCCGCCGACAGCCGGGCCGTGACCCCTTTGATCAGGGGAATCAGCTCGGCCATTTTTTCCAGCGGCATGTACGGCACGGTACTGGCGATGCTGATGCCGGCGACGATGCGTTTGCTGGCATCGCGGACCGGCGCAGCCACGCAACGGATCGACGGTTCGTTATCTTCCAGATCGAAGGCGTAACCGCCGGCCACGTACTCGACCATGCGCTGCTGAAACTGCTCCCAGGATTGCTCCGGGTGCTGCGGCCAGAATTGATTTTTCCCACCCACCGGCAGACTGACTTCGTACAGGCGCTGCCACTCTTGCGGTGAATCATCGAGCATCAGCGCCTTGCCGATCCCGGTGCGCGCCAACGGCATGCGATGACCGACCCGCGAACGCATTTCCGGGCCATTGCGCCCCGGATTCTTGTGTAGGTACAACACTTCGTCGCCTTCACGAATCGCCAGGTGAATGGTGTCGCCGGTCAATGCCGACAACTCGTCCAGATACGGCCCGGCCAGGGTCACCAGCGGCAACTCTTCACGGGCCTGGAACCCCAGTTCAATCAGTTTCGGCCCCAGCAGATAACCGACTTGCGGCACCACCCGCAGATAACGCTCGTCCACCAGGCAACTGGCCAGGCGATGGGTGGTGCTGCGCGTGGTGCCGATCAGCCGGGCGATTTCCTTGAGATCGCGGGCGCCACTGGCCACGGCCTGGACCACACCCAGACCGCGAAGCAGGGTCTGGGTGCCGGTCGGCGCGGCGTCCTTGGCGATTTTTGGGGCGTCTTCCTGCATATCCAGCCTTTACCGTTGAGCGAGTGAACGGGCGGCATTATGGTCGCCCGCGTGCCACGACTACAACTTGATACGCTCGACCTTGCCCACCAGCAGGATGTAGGACAGTGCGCCAATCAATGCCAGCACCGAGATGTAGGTGATCGCCGGAGCAAAGGAATCACCCGTGGCGAGAAAGCCGATCACGATAGGCGTGGCAATCGCCGACAAGTTGCCGATGAAGTTGAACACCCCGCCGGTGAGCCCGAGCAGGCGCGCCGGGGCGAGCGTCGATACCAGCGACCAGGTGATCGAAGCCAGGCCGTTGCCGAAGAAGGCCAGTGCCAGAAAGGCAATCACCAGCGGCGTCGACTCGACAAAGTTGGCGCCGATGATCGAGGTGGAGATCAGCAAACCGCTGATAATTGGCAATTTGCGGGCGAAACCCACCGTGTAGCCGCGACGGATCAAGAAGTCCGAGAAGAACCCGGAACACAGCACGCCGATAAACGCGGCGAGAAACGGCAGCGACGCCAACAGGCCGGACTTGATGAAGTCCATGCCGCGGTATTTCACCAGGTAGGTCGGGAACCAGGTCAGGAAGAACCACAGCGTCGAGTTGAGGCAGAACTGCCCAAGGTAGATGCCCCAGAGTTTGCGCTTGGTCAGGACGATGCCCAGGTCGGTCCAGCTGAATTTGGCTTTGACCTTGGCCTGTTCGGCCTGGATATCCACCAACCCGCCGCCCTCGCGGATCAGATCAATCTCTGCGTCATTGGCGCCTTTGAAATCCCGCGGCTCGCGATACACCGCGTACCAGATCACCGCCCACACAATGCCCACCGCGCCGGTGGTGACGAACACCATGTGCCAGCCGAATTCGTGCTGCAGCCATGCCAGTACCGGCGTCAGGAAGGCCAGGCCGACGAATTGCCCGGAGGTGTAGAAACCGATGGCCGTGGCGCGCTCGCGCTCGGGGAACCAGGTGGTGACCACGCGGCTGTTGATCGGATACGCCGGCGCTTCCAGCGCACCGACAGCCATGCGCAACACGAACAGCGCGATGAAGCTGGCGGCGAAGCCGAGCATCACCGTGGCCACCGACCACAGCAACAAGGCAACGCTGTACAGAATCCGTGGCGGCACGCGATCCACCAGCCAGCCACCGGGGATTTGCATGGCGGCGTAGGTCCAGCCGAAGGCAGAGAAGATCAGGCCGACGTGGATCGGGTCGATGCCTAGGTCACTGGTCAGCGCCGGGGCGGCAATCGACAGGTTACTGCGGTCCAGGTAGTTGATCACCACCGTGATGAACAACAGCACCATGATGAAAAAACGCTTGCGGCTGGGCGTCACCAACGACGCCTGCCCGGTGAGGGTTTGCGGTTGCATGAGGGGTGCCTCTTCTTATGGTTATTGAGGTCGTTCTAAAGGCTGACGCAGACCCCTTGCAGGAGTGAGCCTGCTCGCGATAGCGGTGTGTCATTCACCATTGATGGCGACTGACACACCATCGCGAGCAGGCTCGCTCCTACAAGGGATTTGTGGTGGATCAGAGATCACTCACCACTCGGCAAAACTGCCATCGGCATGGCGCCAGATCGGGTTGCGCCAGCGGTGCCCGATGGCGGCGCGTTCGATCACGTATTCCTCGTTGATCTCGATGCCCAGGCCCGGGCCGTTCGGGATCTTCACGAAGCCTTGGTCGTAGTCGAACACCCGTGGGTCTTTGACGTAGTCGAGCAGGTCGTTGCTTTCGTTGTAATGGATGCCCAGGCTCTGCTCCTGAATGAACGCGTTGTAGCAAGCCGCGTCCAGTTGCAGGCAGGCTGCCAGGGCAATCGGGCCCAGCGGGCAATGCAGCGCCAGCGCCACGTCATAGGCTTCGGCCATGTTGGCGATCTTGCGGGTTTCGGTGATGCCACCGGCGTGGGACGCATCCGGCTGGATGATGTCGACGTAGCCTTCGCTGAGCACGCGTTTGAAATCCCAGCGCGAGAACAGCCGCTCACCCAAAGCGATCGGCGTACTGGTCAGCGGCGCGAGCTCTTTGAGCGCCTCGTAGTTTTCGCTGAGCACCGGTTCTTCGATGAACATCAGCTTGTACGCATCAAGCTCCTTCATCAGCACCTTGGCCATGGGCTTGTGCACCCGGCCATGGAAGTCGACGCCTATGCCGACGTTCGGGCCGACGGCATCGCGCACGGCAGCGACGTTGGCCAAGGCCTGATCGACTTTGTCGAAGGTGTCGAGGAATTGCAGTTCTTCGGTACCGTTCATTTTCACCGCGGTGAAACCACGCTCGACCGCTTCTTTCGCCGCCCGTGCGGTATCTGCCGGACGGTCGCCGCCGATCCACGAATACACACGAATCTTGTCCCGTACCTGACCGCCCAACAAGTCGCTGACCGACACGCCCAGCGCCTTGCCCTTGATGTCCCACAAGGCCTGGTCGATACCGGCCAGGGCGCTCATGTGGATCGCGCCGCCACGGTAGAAGCCGCCGCGATAGAGCACAGTCCAGATGTCCTCGATGTTGCGCGGGTCTTTGCCGATCAGGTAGTCGGACAATTCTTCAACGGCAGCGGCAACGGTGTGGGCGCGACCTTCGACCACGGGCTCGCCCCAACCGGTGACGCCCTCGTCGGTTTCGACCTTGAGGAAGCACCAGCGTGGCGGAACGATGAAGGTGGTCAGTTTGGTGATTTTCATCTGTTTGTCTCTCTTGTTAGATGCAGCGCTCGCAGCGCCCAAAAAGTCTTATCGAAGGGCCTTCCACGCAGCGACATAGGCCTTGGCATTGGCCGCCACTTGTTCCGCCGTCATGCCCGGTTTGAACAGACCGGAGCCGAGGCCGAAGCCTTTGACGCCAGCGTCGATGAACGACTGCATGTTGTCCGGCGTGATGCCCCCGACCGGCGCCAGAATCGTTCCCGCCGGCAGCACTGCCAGCCAGGCTTTGACGACCGCCGGGCCCATCTGCTCAGCCGGGAACATCTTCAGCACATCCGCCCCTTCAGCCAGTGCCGCGAACGCTTCGGTAGGTGTAGCGACACCCGGCGACAGGTAAAGCCCCGCCGCTTTCGCCGCGCGCAAGACCTTCGGATCGCTGTGGGGCATGACGATCACCTGGCCGCCCGCGGCTTTCACTTGCTCGACCTGCTCCGGCGTCAACACCGTACCGGCGCCGATCAGGCAATCGGCGGGCAAGGTACTGCGCAGGATGCGGATACTTTCGTACGGCTCAGGGGAATTGAGCGGCACTTCGATGACGCGAAATCCGGCGGCATACAGGACTTCGCCAATGGCGGCGGCTTCCTGTGGACACAGGCCGCGCAGGATCGCGATCAGGCCGTTTTGCGCCAGCGCTTGTTTGAGCATGTCAGACCTCCAGGCAGGTTTAACGGGATGCGGTGGACGTGACCAGGCCGGCGGCGAGCGCCAGTTGCCACAATCCGCGTTCGGTGGCCTGTTCGGCCAGGGTTACCCGGGCAAAACCGCAGGCATCGAGCGCGCGACTGTAGCGGGCACAGAGTCGGGTATTACCGATGAGGATGATCGACGGCAGATGCACGCTGTTGCGCCGACGCCGCTGGACATTGGCCAGGGCCGCCAACTCGTGGCCGATCAACAGGCCGGACAGGTAGTCCGCCTGGGCGGTGGCACTCAATTCGCCGGTCAGCCCGAGACTGCGGGCGCTGAACATCGTCGACAGCGGACCGGTTTCACCGTCCGCCGACAACGCGACCTGCACACCGCGATCAAACGCATCGCCATCGAACGACCCACCACGCTGTTGGGTGCGTCCGAGAATGCTGTGCTCGCTGAGCACGGCGAACACTTCGCCGGTCATGAAGGTATCGAAATGCACGATGCAGCCATCGGCCACTTCAACCCATTTCGAATGGCTGCCCGGCAGGCCGATCAGCAGGTCAGCGCCCACCTCACCCGTCAGGTTTTGCAGCACACCGAGCACCTGGGTTTCTTCGCCGCGCATCACGTTCGGCAAACGCGAACGCTCGATAACGCCGGGCACGATATGCACATCGCCCCCGCGCAGGCTGCGCACGGTTTGCAGAGAAGTACCGAGAGTGGCGACGTTCGCCGGTGTATCGCGATAGGCCGCTTCGCGCCAGCCCTGGGCGCTGCCGACCATGCCGCAGGCAATCACCGGCAAATCCGGCTGGGCGTCGAGCCAGTCGCCGCAAGCCTCATCGAAGGCCAGTTCAAAGCCGTCGGCGCATTCCCGGCCGCCAATGATTCGCGGCGCTTTCGGCAGCTGCATGATCCCCGACGACAGCGAACGCTGTTCGAGGACCAAGCCACCTTCAGCCAGTTTGTAAGCACGTAATGAGGTTGTCCCCCAGTCGAGCGCGATCAATTGCGCCTGCATCGCTTCACCTGTTTTGGTTTTTGGCAGTGAGTGAGCAGGACTATAAACCTGTGCCGGGATAAATCTCAATATATAAATATCAATCCCATATTGTGAGACAATACAAAAAAAGATCGCAGACCGAAGGCTGCGATCTTTTAAAAGCGATCAGTTACCCGCAGCGAAATCCCGCAGCACCGCCCCGTCCATCCGATAGCGAACCCACTCCTCTTGCGGCTGCGCCCCCAAGGATTTGTAGAATTCGATGGCCGGGGTATTCCACTCCAGCACGCTCCACTCGAAACGGCCGCAGTCGTTGGCGCAGGCGATTTTCGCCAGATGCCGCAGCAGGGTCTTGCCCGCGCCTCCGCCGCGCTGTTGCGGGGTGATATAGAGATCTTCGAGGTACAGGCAATTGCTGCCAAGCCAGGTGGAATAGCTGAAGAAGAACACCGCGAAACCGATGGGTGCACCGTCGCGCAGGCAGATCAGGCCATGGGCGGTGGCGCCTTCGCTGAACAGGCTGCGTTCGATGTCGGCAACACTGGCGATGACTTCATGGCGGGCACGCTCGTAGTCGGCCAGTTCAGTGATGAACGCGAGGATTTGCGGTGCGTCACTGGGGGTCGCCGGGCGGATTTCGATCGTCATGGACGTGCCTTGTCAAAAGTGGAAAACGCCATACTAAGTCGGCGCGGTACTTGTGGCGAGGGGGCTTGCCTGTGGCGAGGGAGCAAGCTCCCTCGCCACAAAAGCTGATCCGCCACAAAGTGTCTGGAAGCTTTACTCCGGCCAACACTAACCCTGGCATCGATAACCTCGGACCTAACATTCGGGCACTGCGTGATTAGATAGCCGCGCTGCTCATTTATCCGGCCAAGGAACCGCGCCATGTCTACCGCAACACCTCCTGTCTCAAGCAAGTTGTTCGGCCTGTTTTGCCTCGCCAGTTACCTGTTGTCGCTGTCCTACGGTTCGACGTTTTTGCTGTCGTTGCTGATCGGTTCTCGCGGTGGCAACGAGCACGACGCCGGCAGTGTGATTTCAGCGGCGATGCTCAGCACTTTTGCGGCGGTGATTGTTTCCGGTCATTTGTCCGATTCGCTCGGTGCCGCCCGATCGGTGGCGCTGTTCGGTGTTTTGCTGGTAGCGGCCAGCCTGGGCTTCGCCCTGACCCCGGGCTTTGGCCATCTGCTGTTGTTTTTCGGCCTGCTGCTGGGACTGGGCTGGGGCGTGTTCTACACCCTCGGTCCGATCATCGTGGCAAGCCTGGTGACACCTGCACAGCGCGCCAAATACTTCGCCCTGCTGTCGGGCAGCATGATGACCGGGATTGGTAGTGGCCCGTTGCTCGGCCGCGCGGCGAGCGCCCTCGGTTATCCGGTGACTGCGGCGTTTTATCTGGCGGCACTGGCCAGCCTGATCGGTGTACTGCTGTTCTGGCGACTGGACCGGCAATTGAAACAGGCCCATATGCCATCGACCAGCGTGTCGCGGATTTCCTGGCGCGCAGCAGGTCAGGTGCTGTCGTCCAGAGCCGTTTTCCCGATCATCATGGTCGGTCTGGGAGGCTGCGTGTTCGGCGGTCTGTCGAGTTTTCAAACCAGTTATGCGGTGGCGCGTTCGCTCGACTATTCGCTGTTCTTCCTCGGCTTCATGAGCGCGGCGATCAGCGGCCGCATGCTGGTTGCCGGTTTCGTGGTCAAGCGCGATCCATTGCGTGCATCGTGCCTGCTTTCGGGGCTGATGCTGGCATCGATCGTGATGTTCGGTTTTGTCGTCGACAGCAGCTTCAGCTACGTGCTCGCGGCAGTGATGCTCGGGATCGGTTACGGCCTGACCTACTCGGTGATCAACGGCCTGGCCGCCAATGAAGCGCCGAACGGCACCACCGCGCAATCCTTGTTGCTGTTCAGCCTGTCGTACTTCATCGGCGTATTCGGCTTTCCTTTGCTGGCCGGAAAAATCATCGTCGAACAAGGCATGACCACGTTGTTGCTCACGGTGCTGGCGGTGGCTGCGCTCAACTGGCTGATCACCCTGGGCCGTTTGATCTGGCGTAGAGCCACAGCGGTCAGGACATTGGAACAGGCCTGAGCCGTTCGTCGCTAACAATGCACCCATCCGGATCGAGAGCGGACTAATCAGGTAAGGACTCTACCCGTTGGAGACAACACCATGATCCTGTCCAGGTTGATCGCCCTCACCCTCGCCGCCCTGCTGTCTTCTGCCGCGTTCGCCGGGACCATCGGCTCGAGCACCGGCCCGACCAACCCGGTGGAAAAGCCCAGGGCACCGGCGATCCAGAGTGCTCCAGGCATGAACACCGATGGCACGACGATCGACAAAAACCTGCCGCCCTACACCGGCACCGACCCGCGGGCTCAAGGCAAAGATGCGGGACGTCAGGGTGGTATGAGTTTGCCAGGCAGCAAAACACCCAACAGTGGTGGACTTGGCTCGACCACCAGCGGTGACTCGGGTGATGAGGGCGCCGACAGCCAATAGTTGCTGTTTGGGGACAGCAACTCAGGCGGAGAATATCAGGGCCTCTTCGCGGGCAAGCCCGCTCCCACAGGGATTAGGGCACTGACAATATTTGTGCACGACACAAATCACTGTGGGAGCGAGCTTGCTCGCGATGAGGCCGGCACATCCAACATAAATGCTGGCTGACACTCCGCCATCGCGAGCAAGCTCGCTCCCACAGGTGTAATGGGTGTCAGCGCTGTTTCAGGCGGTCAATCACGACGGCCAGAAGCAGAATCGAACCCCGAATCACATACTGATAAAACGTATCGATGTTCTTCAGGTTCATCGCATTCTCGATAATCGCCAGAATCAGTACCCCGGCAATCACGTGCCGGATCATGCCGATCCCGCCACTCAACGAAACCCCGCCCAACACGCAGGCCGAGATCACCGTCAGCTCGAAACCCTGGCCGATCATCGGTTGGCCGGAGGTCATGCGCGACGCCAGGATTACCCCGGCCAAGGCACCGATCACGCCGTGCACGGCAAAGATGATGATCTTGGTCCGGTCGACATTCACACCGGCCAGCAGCGCCGCTTCCTGGTTGCCGCCGATGGCCATGGTGTTGCGCCCGTAGGTGGTGTAGTTCAGCAGCCAGCCGAAGAACAGGAAACAGACGATGGTGATCAGGATCGGTACCGGCACGCCGAACAACTGGCCGTTACCGAAGACGAAGAACGACTCCTGGGACACCCCCACCGCTTTGCCATTGGCGAAGATGTAGGCCAGGCCGCGCACGATCTGCATGGTCGCCAGCGTGGTGATCAACGCGTTGACCCGCAGCTTGGCAATCACGATGCCGTTGATCAGCCCGACGATCAGCCCCATCACCAGCGCCGCACAGACTCCGAGAAACACGCTGTCGGTGTCGCGCATCACCACCGCCGCGACCACCCCGGCGCAGGCAATCACCGAGCCCACTGACAAGTCGAAATGCCCGGACGCCAGGCAATACAACATGGTGCACGCCGCGATCCCGGTGGTGGAAATCGCCAGGCCCAGGCCACGCATGTTCAGCGGTGAAAGGAAGTTGTCGATCAGCAAAGTGCAGGCGACAAAGATGCCGACGGCCGCCAGCAGCATCACCCAGTCATCGAGGAAGCGCCGCAGGTCCAGCGGTTTGCGGGTGGTTGGCAGGGTGTTGTCTTGGGTTGTCATCATAGTCACCTCTCAGTTCGCCACGCCGTCGGCGCGTTGGCGCGGCAAAGCCAGTTGCAGCAGGTTGGATTCGTTGGCCTGTTCGCGGCTCAGCTCGCCACGCAGGGCGCCTTCGCACAGCACCAGGATGCGGTCGGAAATGCCCATGACTTCCATCAAGTCGCTGGACACCACAATCACCGCGATCCCCTCGGCCGCCAGGTTATGGATGATCTGGTAGATCTCGGCCTTGGCACCGATGTCGATGCCGCGGGTGGGTTCGTCAAGCAGCAACACTTTCATCGGCATCGATAGCCAGCGGCCGAGAATGGCCTTCTGCTGATTACCGCCGGAAAGAAACTTGATCTGCTGCCCGGCATGGGGCGTTTTCACCTTGAGCGCCTTGATCTGCTGGTCGGCGTTGTCCTTCTCCCACAGGCCGCGCAACAAGCAGCCGAAGGTGGCATGGGCGCCGCGTGCGCTGATGTTGATGTTCTCGGCGACGCTGGCCAGCGGCAGGATGCCTTCCTTCTTGCGGTCCTCGGGGCACAACAGGATCCCGGCGGCAATCGCGTCCCGGGGTGAACGCAGCTTCAGCTCATGGCCACGAAGCTTCAGGTGTCCGGCGCTGTTGCGCGCCAGGCCGCTGAGCAGGCGCAACAGCTCGGTGCGACCGGCACCGACCAGCCCGAACAGCCCGAGGATTTCGCCCTTGTGCACCTCGAAACTCACCGGCTCACGCAACCCCGGCCCAAGCAAACCGTCGACCTTGAACGCCACCGCGCCACGCTGACGGGGGCGGTAATCGTAGATGTCCTGAATGTCACGACCGACCATGCAGGTGACCAGTTGATCGTGGGTCAACTGGCCCATGTCCTCGAACGTGCGCACGTATCGCCCGTCCTTGAACACCGTCACAGCATCACAAATGCGAAACACCTCTTCCATGCGATGGGACACGTAGAGCACCACTTTGCCCTCGTCCCGCAGCCGGCCGATGATCGCCATCAAGCGCTCGATCTCCCGCGCCGAAAGGCTGCTGGTGGGTTCGTCGAAGGCAATCACGTGGGCGCCACGGGACAACGCCTTGGCGATTTCCACCAATTGCCGCTGGCCGAGGGACAGGCGCCCGACTTTCTCTTGCGGGTCGATTTCATCGGCCAGGCCCTTGAGACAGGCCAGTGCCTGCTGGCGCAGGGCACCGCGGTTGATCAGGCCGAAACTGGCCGGCAGATGCCCCAGAAACAGGTTCTCCGCCACGGTCATTTCCGGCACCAGATGCAGCTCCTGGTGGATCACCGCGACGCCACTGCCGATGCTGTCGGCGGTGGACTTGAAGTCCATCGCCCGTTCGCCGATCTGCAAGGCACCGCTGCTGGGCGTATAGGCCCCGCCGAGGATTTTCAGCAGCGTCGACTTGCCGGCACCGTTCTCGCCCATCAAGGCATGAACCTGCCCCGGATGGGCGACGAAGCTGATGTTGTCCAGCGCCTTCACCCCGGGAAAGGTCTTGCCGATCCCGTTGAAGCGCAAGCTGCCGCTGTGTTGTTGTGTATTTGTTTGCGCGTGCATAACCCACCTCTTCAAACCGGTCAGGCAGCCCCGTCGCCGAGGCCGCCGCTGAAATCAAACGGCCGTCAGTTCCACAGGCCGATCTTTTCCAGTTCCTGCTTGAAGTTGTCGCGGGTGATCAGCGTCACGTCGTCCATGGCGGTGAATTTCGCCGGTTCAGTGCCGGTGGTAACCCACTCGTACATCATGCTCGCGGTGTTGTAGCCCTCGATGTGCGGGCTTGGCAGCATCGAGCCGTAGAAGCCGCTGTCGGGTTTCTTCAGCTCGCCGATGGCGTCGGTACCGTTGATACCGATGCCGATCACGTTGGCCGCAGCGAAACCCGCACTCTCGGTGGCGCGTACGCCGCCGAGCACGGTGTTGTCGTTCATGCCGCCGATGATCAGGTTCTTCGCCGCACCCGGCAGTTTCACCAGGGCGGAGTTGGTGGCGTCCATGCTACCCGGCACGTCGAGGGTCTTGAGGGCCGCGAACAGGATGTGGTCTTTCGGCATACCGGCGTCTTCGAGTGCCTTGACCGAGCCGTCGGTGCGCTTCTTGCCGGTGTCGAGTTCGTTGTAGGTGTTGATCACCGCATAGGTGTCTTTCCAGTCCCAGCCGCGCTTCTTCGCCTCGGTGGCCATGGCGTTGCCCTGCTTCTGGCCGACTTCGAACGCGGCCATGCCGAGGTACGGCACATCCTCCATGAACTTGCCGCTGGCATCGACGAAACGGTCATCAACGGCAATCACTTTCAGCCCGTTGAGTTTGGCCTTGGCCATGATCGCAGGTCCCAGGGACACGTCAGGCGGGCAGATCACAAAGCCTTTGGCGCCGTTGGCCGCGAGGCTGTCGATGGCGGAAAGGGTTTTCTCACCGTCCGGCACGGCGATCTTGATCAGGGTGAAGCCCTTCTCTTTCCCGGCCTTTTCGGCAAAGGCCCATTCAGTCTGGAACCAGGGTTCTTCCGCTTGCTTGACCAGGAAACCGATCTTCACTTGCTCGGCCGCCAGCAGCGTGCTGCTCAGGCTGACCGCCGAGACCGCCAACGCGGCACAGCACAGGGAACGGATAGCATGACGACGATTCATAAGCTGACTCCTTGTTATTGTTCTTGAGCGTTCTTTGAAAGCGTTATTTGTAAACCAATGGGCGGTAAAACCGCACTACCAATAGTCATATCGTATGATGATTGGATTTCAGGCGTAGCAAGTCGCCTGAAAGCCCGATGACTCAGTCGTGGTACATCACCGAACGCCCGCCATCAATGGTGATGCACGAAGCATTGATGAACGGCGCTTCATCGCTGGCCAGGAACACGGCGGTCATTGCCACTTCGATCGGCTGACCGATGCGACGCGGCGGGTGCAGGTCAAACGCGCGCTGGCGTTCGGCGTGGGGGTCGGCGAAACCGTTCCAGTAATCGATGTTGATCTGGGTTTCGATGTAACCCGGCGCAATGGCATTGACGCGGATGCCCTTGGCCGCATATTCGATGCCCAGTGCGCGGGTCAGGCCGAGCAGGCCATGCTTGGCCACCGGGTACGGAAAGCAGCCCGGAATGATGTGGGAGGAATGGGTGGAGGCAATGTTGATGATGCTGCCGATGCCCTGCTCGATCATCTGCGGCAGCACCGCCTTGCAACCGTACCAGGCGCCATCGAGGTCGATGGCAAAGCAGCGACGCCAGTCTTCCTCGGTCATTTCCAGCGGGTCACGGAATACGTTGACCCCGGCGCAGTTGACCAGCACGTCAATCCGGCCGTGTCGTTCGACTGCCAACCTGGCCATCGCATGCAGGTCCTGTTGATGAGAAACGTCAGCCTTGATCGCCACCACATCGGCGCCTTTGTCCCGCCAGTGCGCCGCAACTTTCTCGACTTTCTCGGCCTGAATGTCGCTGATGATCAACCTGGCCTGCTGGGATGCGAAGGTCGCCACAATCGCTTCGCCAATGCCCTGGGCGGCACCGGTCAGCAATACGACCTTGTTTTTCAGGCGTTCGCCCTTGGGCGGTTCGGGTACTGGTGGCAATGACAGTGGTTCAGCCATGGATCAAGACTCCTGTTCGAGAACACGACGAAAACCGGTCATCTGTCGATGTCCGGTCAAAAGGCGTTGAGTAGGAAACAGTAGAACGCGAAAACGTTTCAGCTCGGAAACGCTCTGAGACACTGGCTCCGCAAGGGAGCACGGGGAAACTTCGCTGCATCACTTCACCTGTTTTGTTTTTTTAAGTGTGAGTGCATGTAACTGGTGAGGCCGACTATAAACCTGGCCCGCGAAAAATCTCAATATATATATTTACATCCCATATTTTGGGATTTACCCAGCAAAACGCGTGCAATGCTTTCCAGGCACATCCACTGGAATCGACAACACCGCCCCATCCAACGGATGGCCCAGCGGACTGGCTGCGCTGGTGATGTACAGGGTTTTCAGGTCTGCACCGCCGAACACGCAGCTGGTGGGACGGCTGATCGGCAGTTCGATGATCCGATCGACTTTGCCGTCGGGGCTCAACCTGAGCAGGCAGCTACCGTCCCAACGGGCATTCCAGATAAAGCCTTCGGCATCCATCGCCGAACCGTCCGGGCCGCCACGATCGTGCGAACCAAACCAGACCTGCGGCGCATCGAGGGCGCCGTCGGTACGGATGAAATGTCGATACAAGGTGCCGTCGAGGCTGTCGCCGAAATACACGCTGGTGGCGTCATCGCTCCACAACAGCGTATTGGGAATACCCAGGTTACGCAGCAGCGGCACGACCCGCCCGGCGCGATCTATACAGAACAATCCGCCCGAACGGCGAACGATGGGCATATCTTCACCGTGTTCTCCGATGTTGTTTTGCATGGTTCCGAGCCAGAGTCGGCCTTGAGCGTCGCAACGGGCTTCGTTGGGGCGGTTGCCCGGTTGCGGATCGGCTACGCAGAACAACGTCAGGCGCGGTCCCAGGCCGGGTGAGTCGAGATCAAGGCGATACACACCGCTACTCAATGTCACCAGCGCATCGCCGCTTTCACAGGGGATGAAGGCTGACACATGCTCCGGCATCTGCCAGATCTGCACATTGGCGCCGATCAACCGCAGTGCCTGTTTGCCCGCGATATCCACCCAATACAGCGCCTGGGTCGGCGCATCCCAAAACGGGCCTTCGCCCAGTTTCGCCCGATGCCCGGTAACCGCCGTCAACGTCATGAAACCTCCTGCTTTGTTCTTGTTTTTATGTGGGGACTTTCGTTGTCAGCTGGCCTTTTTATCGGCCATGACTTGCGGGTAGTAACGCTTGATCGCCAGGTCCGCGTTATCGATCAGGGTCATGCAGGCCCAGACACCCCGGGCGGTATCTCGGGCCGCGATTGCCTCAGCCAGGTCCCGGTGAATCGGCAAGGTGCGACGCAGTTCATCCGGGTCGGCGGCGGACACTTCAAAGGCCACCGCAAGCAACGCGCCGAGGGCGGGAACCATTTGTTCGATGAATTGATTGTGGCTGGCAGCGAGGATGCACTCGTGGAAGAGCTGGTCGGCACGGTTGTAATCGATGCCGCTGTCCACCGCCCGTTCCAGCGCGTTGCAGGCCAGCAGGATCGCGTTCACCTGTTCGCCGGTTGCGCGCTCGCAGGCCCAGCGCACGGCCATCGGTTCGATGGTACGGCGCAGGTCGAGCAGATCGTCGACAAAGTTTTCCGGCAAGCCGCTGCGCGACAACCAGCCGACGACTTGTGGATCGAAGAGGTTCCAGCGCCGCACCGGCAACACCCGCGTGCCGACTTTCGGGCCGACTTCGAGCATGCCTTTGGCAACCAGGGTTTTGATCGCTTCGCGGATGACCGTGCGGCTCACGCCGAGTTGTTCGCCGAGGTCGGCTTCGACCTTGAGTGACTCACCGGGCTTGACCTGCCCCGTGGCGAGCCAGCATCCCAGCCAGTCAACGGTCGAAGCATGAAAGCTGCTGGACATGGACACCTCAAAGCCGTACGTGATGGGAGCTCACGCTAATCATCATACGATTGGATGTCAATTTGAATTTACTGAATCCACAGAACCACTGTGGGAGCGAGCTTGCTCGCGATGACGGAGTAACAGGCAACATGGATGTTGAATGTTATGCCCTCATCGCGAGCAAGCTCGCTCCCACAGTGTTGTTATGTGTCAGGGTTCGAGACCGATGGGGAAGAACTCGCCGCCACTCCATACACCGAGCCAGCGCTGGCCGTCGATCTCGCGGCTCACCGCCAGTTCCACCAATTGATAGAACACGTTGCGATGGATCAAGGCTTCAAGATTGCTGCGCACATGCACGTAAGGGGCTGGCTCTTGCGTTACCGGGTCGATGACCACGCGCATCGGATGCCCGGCACCGGCCTCGGTGGTTTCATCGACGTTGGTGGTAAAGCGCAACACCTGCGCCTCGCCCTCGCCTTCCACGTCCACCGCAATCGCCACGAACGGTGCATCGTCGACCTTGATGCCGACCTTTTCCACCGGCGTGATCAGGAAATAATCATCGCCGTCGCGGCGAATGATGGTGGAGAACAGCTTGACCATCGGCTTGCGCCCGATCGGCGTGCCCAGGTAATACCAGATGCCGTCCCGGGCGATGCGCATGTCGATGTCGCCGCAGAAATCGGGGTTCCACAGGTGCACCGGCGGCAAGCCTTTGGTCTTGGGGATTTGCCCCAGCAGGTCGTTGGCTTTTTGCGGGCCACTCATGGCGTTCTCCTTGAAATTACTGGTCGCTGAGCCCCAGCAGGCTGCGCGCGTATTGTTCCAGCGGCGGGCCCATCAGGTCTTCGGGTTTTTTATCGTGGAACGTCAGTAAACCGCCACGACTCTTGATGGTTGCAGTATCAATCAAATACTGGGTGCTGGTCTCGATCAACATGATCTGAATCATACCGCTGTCGATGCCGAGACGATCCAGGGCTTCCTGATCCAGCCACTCGTCCGAGTTGCCGATACGGTCGTCAGACCGGGCAAACCGGGTGTAGAGCAAATAGTGCGCGCCGGCGGCACGGGCTTCGCCCATGGCCTGGTCGAGGCCTTCGGGCGTACGGGCACGGCGGACCATCGGGAAGTATTCGACGAAGCCATCGAACGCGACTTCGGCAATCACGTTGGGCCGTGGGTAAACGTCGCTGCTTGGGGGCATGAAAGCGCCTTGGGCGATATAGACGAACGAGTCCGGTTGAATGCGCAGATTGTTTACGCGACGGCTGTCGCTGTGATCGAGTAACCCCGCATCGCTCATATGGTAACGAGTCCCTTCGGCCATATCGCTGACGTTCATGCAGCCACCAAGTGCCAAAACGGCCAGCAGCAAAACCAGGCTACGCATCCTATCCTCCAGAGGCCGGTGTCGGAAAACCGGCGAATGGCCGTAGGATGCAGCTTTTGCGCCAGCTCAAGTTGATCGTCGCCTGATCAATCGCAATCGCGGGCAAGCCACGCTCCCACAAGGTTTTGCGTAAACCCTGTGGGAGCGTGGCTTGCCCGCGATGAGGCCGGTTCAACCGCCGATAATCTTCATGACAGTCGCACCACCAGAGAACGCCACTTCCTGCTTGTCGCCCAAGGCTTTCACCAGGAGTCGCTGCAAGGCCGGCAGTGCTTGATGGCGCGGCTTGTCCAGCAGGTCGCCGATGTAATGGCGATTGCTCGACGACAGGCAGCCATGCAGCCACCCGGTGGAGGATAAACGCAAGCGTGAACAGGTCCGGCAGAAAGGCACGCTCTCGTTGGCGATCACGCCGAAATAGCCTTGCCCCGGAATTTCATAGCGAACGGCCGTCGCATCGACCGGGGCATCGGCCTGCAGGTATTCATAGCGCTCGCCGATCAGGCTCAGCAACTGCTTGAGGCTGACGAACTGTTGCAGAAAAGCATTGGAATCGCTGGCCAGATGGCCCATGCGCATCAGCTCGATGAAGCGCAGTTCATAACCACGCTCCAGACAGTAGTCGAGCAGCGGCATCACTTGATCGAGGTTCTGCCCGCGCAGCGGCACCATGTTGACCTTGATCTTCATGCCGGCCGCACTGGCCTCGTTCATGCCGTTGAGCACGGTAGCCAGGTCGCCGCCCCGGGCAATGGCACGGAACGCGCTGGCGTCGAGGGTATCGAGGGAAACGTTGAGGCGCCGAATGCCGGCGTTCACCAGCAGCGGCAGTTTCTTCGCCAGCAACTGGCCATTGGTGGTCAGGCTGATGTCTTCCAGGCCCATCTTCCCGACCGCCGTCATGAACGCCTCGAGTTTCGGGCTGACCAGCGGCTCGCCGCCGGTAATGCGCAGACGCTCGATCCCCGCAGCTTCAATCAGATAAGCCACACCGCGCGCCATGGCTTCGGCCGACAACTCATCCTGCGCAGCCACCAGCCGCTTGCCATTGGGCACACAGTAGGTACAAGCGTAATTGCAGGCTGAGGTCAGACTGATTCGCAAGTTGCGAAAACGCCTGCCTTGACGGTCAACGATCATGGTCACTCCGGCGGAAGAATATCGGGCCGCTAAAACTTGACTTAGAAATCAAGTTTTAGCAAGTCCTCTACCTGAGTATATTCCTGCGGCACTGCGCCAAGTAGCGAAATCATGGCGCAATAAGGCAACTGAATGGCTCAGCTGCCGGAAGTGTCGGTGTCGCGCTTGCGCTTGTTACCCATGCGCACGCCGATGTCCATCAGGAACTGGAAGAAACCTTCCTGATCTTCCAGCACATTGCTCCAGAACGGCGAGTGATACAGCGCGACGGCACCGTGCACCAGCGCCCAGGACGCGCAGTAATGGAAGTAAGGCGGCACGTCTTCCAGCTTGCCTTCGCTGATCCGGCCTTTGATCAGCAGGGTCAGGCGTTCGAAATTCGAGGCACGGATCTTGTGCAGTTCCTCGATCATCTCCGGCACCTGGTTGCCCTTGACTACTTTCTCTTCGAGGCGGTCGAACAGGCGATAGCGTTGTGGATCGCGCATGCGGAATTCGAAGTACGCCCGGGACAGGGCTTCCTTGTCCTTGTCGACATCGGCCGAATGCAGCAGTGTGTTCAAATCGCGCTCGTAGTCGAGCATCAGGCGCAGATAGATTTCCGCCTTGGACTTGAAGTGCTTGTAGATCGTGCCTTTGCCGATACCGACGGCATCAGCAATCATCTCGACGGTGACACTGTCTTCACCTTGTTCGAGGAACAGCTTGAGCGCGGTATCGAGAATTTCCTGCTCGCGGCGACGAAATTCACGGACCTTACGAGGTTCTTTATGCATAAGAAAAGGTCTGTCGGGGTCAAAATTCGAAGCCGCGTATTATGCCTAACTTACGCAAAAATGCACGGATCATCCGACCATATCTGCGCTTTCTGGTCATTCCGCGTACGTTTGCGGGTTGATGAGAACTCTTCCGAAGCGCACGTATTCCAAATTTGTTTAAAAACCCGGGCCACCAAACTGGACTAGGCGCAATCCTGATCAATACTTGAACTGTCGGCGGGGCATCTCCCCCAAGTGTCACGCCGATATTGGTACCAACGGACCGCGTGCCATTGTTTTACTCCTAATGGTCTTAACCCGGATTCACCCCCCAGAACCCGGGTTTTTTTTGCCTGCGATTTAACCTTGTGGGAGCGAGCCTGCTCGCGAAAGCGGCTTCAAACCCTAAACTGATTTCACATGCGCCAACGGAAACAACCGCTTGAAGTTCTCAGTGGTCTGCTCGGCAAACCGCTCGTAGGGCTCACCACGCAACATTGCCAGAAATTCCGCGACTTCACGCACGTACTGCGGCAGGTTTGGCTTGCCGCGATAGGGTATCGGCGCCAGGTACGGCGAGTCGGTTTCCACCAGCAATCGGTCGGCCGGCACCTTGCTGGCCACATCGCGCAATGCGTCAGCATTGCGGAAAGTGACAATCCCGGACAGGGAAATGTAGTAGCCCATGTCCAGCGCAGCCTTCGCCATCTCCCAGTCTTCGGTAAAGCAATGCAATACGCCCGCCTGGGGCAGCGCCGCTTCACGCAACAAGTCCAGGGTATCGGTACGGGCCCCACGRGTATGGATGATCACCGGTTTGCCGGTCTGCCGCGCGGCCTGCAGGTGCAGGCGGAACGATTCCTGCTGCAACTCTGCAGCTTCCGGCTCGTAGTGATAGTCCAGGCCGGTTTCGCCAATGGCGACCACCCGCGGGTGATTGAGCTCCTGCAACAGCCAGTCCAGCGCCGGCGCGGCATCCGGCTGCACATCCAGAGGGTGCACGCCCACCGAGCAGTCGACGTCGTCATAACGTTCGGCCAGGGCCTTGACGTCGGCCGCGTTGTCCGCGCTGACACCGATACACAGAAAGTGCCCTACCCCGCGCTGTCGGGCCGCATCAAGGGCGGCATCCAGGGAGCCGTCGTGGGCGGCCAGGTCGAGGCGATCAAGGTGACAATGGGAATCTACGAGCATAAAGGGCTGCAACTTGTATCGAATGGGTGGGACGGGCGGATGTTCTGATATTCGGAGTCTAGGCGCGGACAGTCATCTTTGGCCAGGCAACGACGCCCATTGCACCAGCAATGCCTCCAGCAGCAAGGCCGGATTGAGGTTGGCCTTGCTCAAGACTTTCTGCCTTTGGGCGAGGATCCAGTCCTGGATATCGAGGACTTTGCCCTGGGCGCTTTTCTGCGCCAGGTACTGCACGACCTTGCGCATGTCGGTCAGGCCCAGGCCGGCTTCGTCCTGGGTCAACTGATAGCGCAGGATCAGGCTCGACCAATCGCAGAACCAATCGAACAGGCGCAACATCGGAATGTTTTTCCACTCTTCGGCCAGTTGCGTCGGCGACTGCTGTTGCTTGAGGAGTTTTTTTACCCCTTCCACCACTTGCATGCGTTGCTCACGCACGCCCTGGGCCTGGAGATTGACTGCCGCCAGCGGCGAACCGGCGGCCAGGGTCAGCAGTTCGACGCGCTCTTCTTCGGAGCACTCCGGCAACGCCTGGGCCAGCCACTTCAAGCTCATGGCCTCGCCCGGCAGCGGACAGGCCTGCTGCACGCAGCGACTCTTGATGGTTGGCAACAAACGGCTCGGCTGATGGCTGACCAGCAACAAAACAGTATCGCCGGACGGTTCTTCAAGGCTTTTGAGCAAGGCGTTGGCGGCATTGATGTTCATCGACTCGGCCGGCTCGATCAACACCACCTTGCGCCCGCCCAACTGCGCAGTCTGCACCACGAAACCGACCAGATCGCGAACCTGATCGACCTTGATCGCCTTGTCGGCCTCTTCCGGTTCCAGGATGTAGTTATCCGGGTGGCTGCCAGCCTTGAGCAGCAGACAGGATTTGCATTCACCGCAGGCTTGCAGCGCGTTCGGGCGCTGGCACAGCAAGCTGGCCATCAGGCGCTCGGCCAGTGCCCGCTTGCCGATCCCGACGGGGCCATGCAGCAGGTAAGCATGCGCATGCTGGGCGCGACCGGCCAGGTGCTGCCAGAGGGTTTCCTGCCACGGATAGGCCTCAGCCACGGCTCAACTCCAGCAGGCGCGGCAGCAAGGCATCCAGTGATTGCTGAACCTGTGCCAGCGACTGGGCAGCATCGACCAGCACATAACGCGCCGGATCTGCCTCGGCCCGCTTGAGGAAGGCTTTGCGTACGGCATCGAAAAAGGCCTGGCCTTCGCGTTCGAAGCGATCCAGACGACCGCGAGCACTGGCGCGGGCCAGACCCACCTCGACAGGCAGATCGAAAATCAGCGTCAGGTGCGGACGCAGATCGCCCTGGACGAAGGTTTCAAGGGTCGCGATGCGCTCCAGCGACAAGCCTCGGCCGCCGCCCTGGTAGGCGTATGTCGAATCGGTGAAACGATCACACAAGACCACGGCACCGCGGGCCAGCGCCGGGCGAATCACTTCGGCCAGGTGCTGGGCACGCGCCGCGAACACCAACAGCAACTCGGTATCCGGGTTCATGACTTCGTCGACCGGGGCCAGCAGCACTTCACGGATGCGCTCGGCCAGCGGCGTGCCACCCGGCTCGCGGGTCAGCACCACCTCGATGCCGGCGGCGCGCAGGCGCTCGGCCAGGTATTCACGGTTGGTGCTCTTGCCGGCGCCTTCCGGGCCTTCCAGCGTAATAAACAAGCCAGTCACAGGCAGTCCTTAGTCAGAGTCATTGCGGGCTTTTCGGTGCGTTGGCATCGAGTTCCGGCACTTCAGGGGCTGGCGCAGGATCTTGCGCCGGCACCTGCGGCAACGCCTCGGGAGCCGTGTTCGGTGAAGCGGCCGGGATCGGAGTCAACTCTTGCGAAGACCTGGCCTCCTGCGTACCGGTTTGCTCAGCCTCGGTGGGCGGCGTCTCGGGCGTGGAGGCAGGCGCCGGGCTGGAGCGGTAATCGGCGCGACGCTTGAGCTGGAACTCCTTCACAGCATTGTTGTGAGCGTCCAGGTCGTCGGAGAACACGTGAGTGCCATCACCACGCGCCACGAAGTATAGGCTGTTGCCCTCCACCGGATTGAGTGCCGCATGGATGGCTTCGCGACCGACCATCGAAATAGGCGTAGGCGGCAGGCCCGCATTCATGTAGGTGTTATAGGGCGTCGCTTCCTTGAGATGAGCCCGGGTCAGCTTGCCGCTGTAGCGGTCGCCAAGGCCGTAGATCACCGTCGGATCGGTCTGCAGCAGCATGCCCATCGCCATGCGTCGTACGAACACGCCGGCAATTTGCCCGCGCTCCTGCGGTACCCCGGTTTCCTTCTCCACCAGCGAGGCCATGATCAGCGCCTGGTAGGGTTCGGTGTACGGCACGTCGGAAGAGCGCTGTTCCCACTCCTTGGAGAGCACTTCGTCGAGGCGCTCGTAAGCGGTTTTCAGCAGTTCGATATCGGTCATGCCGCGCACGTAGCGATAAGTGTCAGGGAAGAAGCGCCCTTCCGGGAAAATCCCGCTATGACCGAGCTTGTCCATGACCTGGCTGTCGCTCAAACCGTCGAGGCTATGGTCGAGCTTCTCTTCTTTGGCCAGCGCTGCGCGGACCTGACGGAAATTCCAGCCTTCGACCAGGGTCAGGCTGTACTGAACCATTTCCCCGCGTTTCCACAGGTCGATCAGGCCTTCGACGGTCATGCCCGGCTTCATGCGGTATTCACCGCTGTGCAGGGGTTGCCTGGCGAGGTTGAAGCGCCAATATACCCGCAGCCAGAATGCGTCCTTGATGACGCCATTGGCTTCGAGTCGGTAGAAGGTGCGGGTCGGCGTGGTGCCCTTGGGCACATCCAGCAATTGTTCCTGGGCAACGTTCAGCGGCTGTACCAGCGCCGAATGAATTTTCCAGGCTGAAGCACCCAACAGCAGCCCCGCCAGAACCAGTCCGGTTTCCAGCAGCAGCAAGAATTTACGTCTCACGTATCAAGCATCCAGTAGCGCACGGGCAATGGTTTGGAGTTTACGTGTGAGCGGCCCAACCGGCCAGTGAAGAGCAGCACAGGCGCGCACCGGCCAAACGCCATACACGCTGTTGCAGATAAATACTTCGTCAGCCCATTGCAGTTGTTCGAGGGGAATGTCGGTGATTTGCGTGGGGATTCCCAGCGACCTGGCCTGAAACAATATTTCGCCACGCATCACGCCGGCCACGCCGCAGCGCTTGAGGTCGGCGGTGACGAGTACACCATCACGCACCAGGAACAAATTGCTGAACACGCCTTCAATCACGCGCCCGGCCTGATCGAGCATCAAGCCTTCGGCATGCTCGGTGTCCTGCCATTCGGCACGGGCGAGGACTTGTTCAAGACGGTTCAGGTGCTTGAGGCCAGCCAGTAATGGCTGTCTGGACAATCGCGTGGTGCAAGGAAACAGACGAACACCCTGCTCGCCATGCACGGCAGGGTAAGCCGCGGGTGGATTGCCTTGCAGAATGCGTCGGGCCTGAGCCGAAGGATCCGGGGCATAACCGCGCAGACCATCGCCACGAGTGAGGATGAGCTTGAGCACCCCGTCACCCAGTGCCCCGGCGTAGGCCAGCAGTTCGCTGCGGATCAACGCCTGATCGGCGGCAAGCGCCAGACGCGAACAACCGTCCGCCAGACGCGACAGATGCCGGTCCAGCAATACGGGCTGCCCGTTACGCACGGCGATGGTCTCGAACAGACCGTCGCCATAAGCCAGGCCGCGATCCTTCAGCGACAAAGCGTCAGCCGGCTGACCGTCGACCCAGCTGTCCATCAGCCTGCGAACCGGCGGAACACCAGCGAGCCGTTAGTGCCGCCAAAACCGAAGGAGTTGGAAACGACCACATCGATATCCATATTACGCGCCGTGTGCGGCACGAAATCGAGGTCGCAACCTTCGTCCGGCTCATCGAGGTTGATGGTCGGCGGCGCTACCTGGCTGTTGATCGCCAGCACGCTGAAAATCGCCTCGACCGCGCCCGCCGCACCCAGCAGGTGGCCGGTCATGGACTTGGTGGAACTGACGGCCAGCTTGTAGGCGTGATCGCCGAACACCGACTTGATCGCATTGACTTCGGCCAGGTCGCCTGCGGGAGTCGAAGTGCCGTGGGCGTTGATGTACTGCACTTGATCGCCATTGATTTTGGCATCGCGCAGCGCATTGGTGATGCAACGAGCAGCACCGGCACCATCGGCGGGCGGCGAAGTCATGTGGTAAGCATCGCCGCTGGTGCCGAAACCGATCAGCTCGGCGTAGATGGTCGCGCCACGGGCCTTGGCGTGTTCCAGCTCTTCCAGAACCAGCGCACCGGCACCGTTGGACAATACAAAGCCATCACGCCCCTTGTCCCATGGACGGCTGGCGCGGGTCGGCTCGTCATTGCGGGTCGACAGCGCGCGGGAGGCACCGAAGCCGCCCATGCCCAGACCGCAGGCCGCCATCTCGGCACCACCGGCAATCATCACGTCGGCTTCGTCGTACATGATGTTGCGGGCGGCCATGCCAATGCAGTGGGTACCAGTGGTACAGGCCGTGGCGATGGCGTAGTTAGGTCCCTGTGCCCCCAGATGGATCGACAGGAAACCGGAAATCATATTGATGATCGAGCCTGGTACGAAGAACGGAGAGATCCGTCGTGGGCCAGTCTCGTGCAGCGTACGGGCAGTTTCTTCGATATTGGTCAGACCGCCAATACCCGAACCCATGGCCACGCCGATGCGCTCACGGTTGGCGTCGGTGACTTCCAGGCCGGCGTTGCGTACCGCCTGAAAACCTGCGGCCAGACCGTATTGAATGAACAGGTCGAGCTTGCGGGCTTCCTTGACCGACAGGTATTCCTCGACATTGAAGCCCTTTACCGAGCCGCCAAAACGGGTGGAATAGGCAGAAAGGTCGGCGTGTTCGATCAGACCAATGCCACTGCGGCCAGCCAGAATGCCCTGCCAGCTGCTCGGCACATCCGTGCCCAGTGGCGACAACATACCCATACCGGTGACTACGACGCGTCTACGCGACACAGCACTCTCCTTTTTCAAATGACGACTTTGCATCAGGCCTAAAGAAAAAACCGCACGCCGTGATAGCAGTGCGGTTTTTCCATGACAGCGAGCAACGATTACAAACTATTACGCCTGGTGGCTAGTAACGTAGTCGATTGCAGCTTGTACGGTAGTGATCTTCTCGGCTTCTTCGTCAGGGATTTCGGTCTCGAATTCCTCTTCCAGAGCCATCACCAGCTCAACGGTGTCAAGGGAGTCGGCACCCAGGTCTTCTACGAAGGAAGCAGTGTTGACCACTTCTTCTTCTTTAACGCCCAGTTGCTCAGCAACGATTTTCTTGACGCGCTCTTCGATGGTGCTCATACCTTGTTTTCACTCCTAATGGACAAATTCAGGCAGCTGGCCAGTGGGTAAGTGTATAGAAAGACTTTTCAGCTTTTCAACTGAAAGCTTCACTCCTCAAACCCGGTGACCCTATGCCGATAAAATAGATTGCAGCTTTATAACGGATTTTAGACAGCTCGTATGACATTTTTTTGAAGCAATCCGTCACATTTGAATTACATGTACATCCCGCCGTTCACCGGGATTGTAGCTCCGGTAACGTAAGCCGCACCGTCCGACGCAAGAAAAGCGACCACGGACGCGATCTCTTGAGCTTGCCCCAGACGACCCAGCGGAATCTGCGTCTGCAAGGCTTCACGCTGCGCTTCGGGCAATTCACGGGTCATATCGGTATCGATGAACCCTGGGGCCACCGAGTTTACCGTAATCGAACGCGAACCGACTTCACGCGCCAGAGCACGGCTGAAACCTTCCAGACCAGCCTTGGCGGCAGCGTAGTTTACTTGGCCTGCGTTGCCCATGGCACCCACAACCGAACCAATACTGATAATTCGGCCCCAACGGGCTTTGGTCATGCCGCGCAAAACGCCCTTGGACAGGCGGAACAGACTGTTCAGATTGGTATCGACAACGTCGTGCCACTCGTCGTCTTTCATGCGCATCATCAGGTTATCGCGGGTGATACCGGCATTGTTGACCAGGATCGCCGGCGCACCGAACTGCTCCTGGATGCTCGCCAGAACAGCCGCCACGGACTCGTCGCTGGTGACGTTGAGTTCCAGGCCAGTGCCCTGAATACCGTTTTCCTTCAGGGTCGCGGCAATGCGCTCGGCACCCGACGCGGAGGTCGCGGTACCCACAACGATGGCGCCCTGACGACCCAGTTCCAGGGCGATAGCCTGGCCGATGCCACGGCTCGCACCGGTGACCAGTGCAACTTTACCTTGCAGACTCATGCAAGCTTCTCCTGATTCAGGCCAACGCTGCACGGGCGGCAGCGAAAGCGTCTGGGGTATTGAGGTTGGATGTCGACACGCCTTCGGCGCAACGCTTGTTCAGACCCGCCAGCACTTTGCCCGGGCCGCACTCGACCAGATTGGTCGCGCCCTTGGCTGCCAGCGCCTGTACGGATTCGACCCAGCGTACTGGCTTGTACAGCTGTTCGAGCAGATCGCGCTTGAGGGTTTCCAGATCGGCCGACACCTGGGCACTGACGTTCTGCACCACAGGGATCTGTGGTGCCTGCCAGTCGATCGCGGCGATCGATTCGGCGAAACGCTCGGCAGCCGGACGCATCAGCTCGCAATGGGACGGCACGCTGACCGGCAACGGCATGGCGCGCTTGGCGCCACGCGCCTTGCAGCCTTCGATGGCGCGCTCGACGGCAGCCTTGGCACCGGCGATGACCACCTGGCCCGGCGAGTTGAAATTCACCGCGCTGACCACCTCGCCTTGCGCCGCTTCGGCACAGGCCGCCAGTACGTCGGCATCGTCCAGGCCCAGGATGGCAGCCATACCGCCTTGTCCGGCCGGCACGGCTTCCTGCATCAGCTGGCCACGACGCTCGACGAGCTTCACTGCATCGCCCAGGCTCAGACTGCCTGCCGCGACCAGCGCGCTGTATTCACCCAGGCTGTGACCGGCGACATAAGCCGGACGCGCACCACCTTCCGCCAGCCATAGACGCCACAGGGCGATCGAGGCGGTCAGAATGGCCGGTTGGGTTTTATCGGTTTGATTGAGTTGCTCTTCCGGCCCTTGCTGGGTCAGTGCCCACAGGTCGTAACCCAGTGCATCGGAAGCTTCTTTGAATGTTTCGAGAACAACCGGATGTTGCGCGCCCAGCTCGGCCAGCATGCCGAGGGACTGCGAACCCTGTCCTGGAAAGACGAATGCGAGGGAAGCAGACATGTAACAAGCCCCTAATGATCTTGTCGTCGGAGAATTGGCGTCCCGCTTGGGGGCGCAAGAAACTGACAGTTGGATGGCCCATCGAACCAACCGGTCACATTTAAGCATTGTCCGACGAAAACGCCTAAAGCAATAAATTCTCCAGACGACCGTGAATGCGTTCAGGCAGGTTTTCCTGAATTTCGATCAGTGCGCGCTGAATGGCGCTTTGAAAACCCTGCACTCCGGCAGAACCGTGGCTCTTCACCACGATCCCCTGCAATCCGAGAAAGCTCGCGCCGTTATGCCGGGCAGGTGCCAGATCGGCCTGCAGACGTTTCATCAAGGGCAGCGCCAGCGCGCCGACCACGCGAGAGGCCACGTTCTTCCTGAACAACGCCTCGATGCGCCCGGCAATCATGGTCGCCAGGCCTTCGCTGGATTTGAGCAGGATGTTGCCGACAAAACCGTCACACACCACCACATCCGCTTCGCCGCGGTACAAACCATCACCTTCGACGAAACCGATGTAATTGATGCCGCGAGCGGCCTGTAACAAAGTGGCGGCCAGCTTGACCTGCTGGTTGCCCTTGATGTCTTCGGTGCCGATATTCAGCAACGCCACCCGTGGACGCGCTATGCCCAGCGTTTGCGCAGCAACCGAGCCCATCACCGCAAACTGCAGCAGATGCTCGGCACTGCAATCGACGTTGGCACCCAGGTCGAGTAATTGGCAGTAACCCTTCTGTGTCGGAATCGCCGCCACCATGGCCGGACGATCAATACCCGGCAAGGTCTTGAGCACGAACCGCGACAACGCCATCAACGCCCCGGTATTGCCGGCACTGACACAGGCTTGGACTTTGCCGTCGCGCAACAATTCCAGGGCTACACGCATCGACGAGTCAGGTTTGCCACGCAAGGCCTGGGTGGGTTTTTCGTCCATGGTAATGACTTCGCTCGCAGGGGCAATCGACAGGCGCGCGCGATCCACAGCCGAATGGCCAGCGATCAATTCTTCAAGTAGGGAGGGTTGACCGACGAGGGTCAGGTGCAGCGAGGGTGTAGCAGACAGGCAAGCAAGGCTGGCCTGAACAATGCTGCGGGGACCGAAGTCCCCGCCCATTGCGTCAATCGCGATGACTTGAGCGGACAAGTGATTACTCGTCAGCGCCCTTGTCGATCACTTTACGACCACGGTATACGCCTTCTGGCGATACGTGGTGACGCAGGTGAACTTCACCGGTGGTTTTTTCTACAGACAGGGTGCTAGCCTCGAGAGCGTCGTGCGAACGGCGCATGTCACGGGCAGAGCGGGATTTTTTGTTCTGCTGAACAGCCATAATTGATTAACTCCTAAACGTTTGGGTCACGCTTTAACTGCGCCAATACACTGAACGGGTTGGACCGCGTTACCTCGTCCTCGCTCGGTTCGGGCTCATCTGCTCCCGCCGGCTGCTGGCATTCTTCCGGATGATGAGCAGGCACAATGGGCAAGGCGAGCAGAAGCTCCTCCTCGATCAGTGACTGCAGATCCAAAGGATCTTCGCCCAGTTCCAGCACGTCATAACCTTTCGGCAACGACTGGGTATTCGCACCCTCCTTCACCACGGCGTAACTGCATTCGCTATGGATCGGCAGGGTGACCAGCTCAAGACAACGCTGGCAAACCATTTTGACTTCAGTGTCGATAAAGCTGTGGATAACCACAGATTTACGTTCATCTCGTTCAAAAACGAATTTAGCCTGCACCGTACCGACATTGTCGGAAAGCGGGTCGCAGAGTCTCTCCAAATCGGCCAGCAGCATTTCACCTTGAAGGGTGGTGCCACGATCAGCCAATTTGCGCGGGTCAACGTGAGGTGGAATCGGGTCATTCAACATAGGCGCAGCATTATAGGGATGCACCCGCCCATGTCAAAGGAAATTCAGCCCTGTCCGTCACTTGGAAGCCTCGCTAGAATCCGCACCTGCCTTCTGGAGATGCGCATGCTGCCTTTATTACTCGCTTCTGGCTCGGTCTATCGCCGGGAATTGCTGGCCCGTTTGCAGTTGCCTTTCACGTGCAGCTCGCCGGATATCGACGAAAGCCATCGCCCTGGCGAATCCGCCATCGAACTGGTCAAGCGCCTCGCCGAAGAGAAAGCGCGCGCCCTGGCCGACAGCCATACCGCTCATCTGATAATCGGATCCGACCAGGTCGCCGTACTGGGAGAGCGGATTATCGGCAAGCCCCACACGTTCGAAAAAGCCCGTGAGCAACTACTGGCCGCCAGCGGTGCCCGCGTGACGTTCCTGACCGGCCTGGCCCTGCTCAACAGCCAGACCGGACACTGCCAGGTCGATTGCGTGCCGTTCACCGTACACATGCGCACACTCGATACGACCCGCATCGAACGCTACCTGCACGCCGAGCAACCCTACGACTGCGCAGGCAGCTTCAAGGCCGAAGGCCTGGGGGTCAGCCTGTTTCGCAGCACCGAGGGGCCTGACGCCACCAGCCTGATCGGCCTGCCACTGATTCGCCTGATCGACATGTTGCTGGCCGAAGGCGTGCAAATCCCCTGACCCCCAATAAAAAATCGGCCTCGCAAGCTAATGCCGATCAGCTAACACACGAAACCTGTGGGAGCGAGCTTGCTCGCGATGGCGGACTGCCAGGCACCCCTTGTGTGACTGTCCAACCGTCATCGCGAGCAAGCTCGCTCCCACAAGGTTTGCGGCGCTCAAACACTCAACTGACTGGCATTAGCCTCGCAGGCCGGTTTTTCATGTCACCGCAGTATCAGCGCAACGACGGACCGTTAAAGCCCATCCACATCGCCAAATGCTCAGCCACGCTGGCACCGAGCTTTTTCGAGAAGCGATCGAACGGCGACTCCTGCACAGTGAAGTCCACCAGCTCTTTCTCGCCGATCACATCCCGCGCAACCGAACTGGCATTACCCAGCCCATCGATCAACCCCAGCGGCAGCGCCTGCTCGCCGGACCAGACCAGACCGGAGAACAGCTCCGGATGATCCTTGTCCTTCAGGCGATCGCCGCGCCCCTGCTTGACGCTGCTGATGAACTGTTTGTGGGTCGTATCGAGCACGCCTTGCCAGAAGGCGGTTTCTTCCGGCTTTTGCGGCAGGAACGGATCGAGGAACGACTTGTGTGCGCCAGCGGTGTAGGTGCGCCGCTCGACGCCCAGCTTCTCCATGGTGCCGACAAAACCATAACCGGCCGCCGTCACACCGATGGAGCCGACCAGGCTGGCCTTGTCGGCGTAGATCTGATCTGCCGCGCTGGCGATGTAGTAAGCACCGGAAGCCCCGAGATCGGAAATGACCGCATACAGCCTGGTGTCCGGATGCAGGCCGCGCAGACGACGGATCTCGTCATAGACATAGCCCGACTGCACCGGACTGCCACCCGGGCTGTTGATGCGCAGGATGACGCCCTTGACCTTCTCGTCCTCGAAAGCCGCACGCAGGCTGCCAACGATATTGTCTGCGCTGGCCGGCTCCTTGTCGGCAATCATGCCCGTCACATCGATCAGCGCCGTGTAATGAGCACTGCGGGTGGCGGCTTTTTCCATATCCATCAGCGGCGAAAACAGAATCATTGCGCCAATCAGATACACAAAAGTCAGCAGTTTGAAGAATATTCCCCAGCGACGGGACCGGCGCTGCTCCTGCACTCCGGCCAGCAGCGTCTTCTCCAGCAACTTCCAGCTTTTCTCGTCACCGCTCTCTGCGCTCGCCTTGGCGGGCGCCTTCCATTCGTCGGCCATGCCATCCACCCCAAAAACAACCGGTTAAGCCCGCTGACTCAGCCAGGCATGCAATTCTGAAAAACGATCGATGGCCAGCCGCGGCTCATACAACTTCAACGCATCGATCGATTGAGCGCCATAGCTGACAGCCACCGAACCCATGCCGGCGTTGCGCGCCATCTGCAAGTCAAAGGATGAATCACCAACCATCAACGCCTGCTCCGGGCGAACCTCGCAATGAGCGAGAATCTGCTCGAGCATCAGCGGATGGGGCTTGCTGGCGGTCTCGTCGGCAGCGCGGGTGATATCGAAATAATTCTCCCAGCCATGGGACTTCAACACCCGATCCAGCCCGCGACGGGCCTTGCCGGTCGCCACAGCCAGATGATAACCCTCGACACGAAATGCCTCGAGCGACTCGACCACGCCCTCGAACAGCGGCGAAGGCACAGCTTCCGACGCAATGTAATGTTCAGCATAGTGCTCACGGAACGCGATCAACTCGCCGTCACCAATCTCGGGATACAGCGTGCGGATCGCTTCCGGCAAGCCCAGACCGATAATGCCCTTGACGGCAAAATCATCGCGCAACTCAAACCCGGAACGCTGCGAGGCAACGTGCATCGCCTCGACAATCCGCCCAATGGAATCGGCCAGCGTGCCGTCCCAATCGAAGATCAGCAGCTTGTAATCAGATGGGCGCACTCAATCGCTCCACGGTTTTGGCCCACATCTCGTCGACCGGCGCTTGCAGCTTCAGCTCACCGCCATCGGGAAGTGGTACGGTCAGCATGTAGGCGTGCAGGAACAGACGCTTGCCGCCCAGATCACGAATTTCCTTACTGAAATCGTCATCGCCGTACTTGGTGTCGCCGGCAATGCAGTGCCCGGCGTGCAACGTGTGGACGCGGATCTGGTGAGTGCGACCGGTGATCGGCTTGGCTTCAATCAGAGTGGCAAAGTCGCCAAAGCGACGCAGGACCTTGAACACGGTCACAGACTCCTTGCCCTCCTCCTCGTCGACCTCGACCATGCGCTCACCGGAGCGCAGATTGCTCTTGCCGAGCGACGCTCGAACCTGCTTGATCGAGGACGCCCAGTTACCGCGAACCAGCGCCATATAGCGCTTATCGACGCCATCACCGCGCAAGGCCGTGTGCAAGTGACGCAGCATGCTGCGCTTCTTGGCGATCATCAGCAGGCCGGAGGTGTCACGGTCGAGACGATGAACCAGTTCGAGTTCCTTGCAATCGGGACGCAACTGACGAAAGGCTTCGATTACTCCGTAATTCAAGCCGCTGCCGCCATGAACGGCGATGCCGCAAGGCTTGTTGATCACGATCAGCGCCTTGTCTTCGAAGACAATCGAGGCTTCGAGTCGCTGCAGCAGGCCTTGTGCCAGCGGCACCGGCTCGTCGCGCTCAGGCACGCGAACCGGCGGCACGCGCACGATATCGCCCGCCTGCAGCTTGTACTCGGGCTTGATCCGACCTTTGTTCACGCGCACTTCGCCCTTACGCAAAATGCGGTAAATCAAGGTCTTGGGCACGCCTTTGAGTCGGGCGAGAAGGAAATTATCAATGCGTTGGCCGGCATATTCCGGCGAGACCTCAAGCAGTTGTACGCCTGGAGTCGGGAGGGTAGTCGTCGTCATGCCGCGGATGATAACAATTTTTTATGGAATTGAAGCACTTAATCATTGCTGCTATAGTCGCGAACGTCGCCAAAAGCGGCCTGGACAGCGGACCAACGGTCAAAAACCGGCCCTGACCAACGCAATTCACCAGGACGCGAGGCCGTCCTACGGGGCTTTCGCTACGTAACGGTGGAGTTTGCAGGTGTAACGAGCGCAGGTGACATGAGGCCTGAATCACGCCACAAAGCAGAGTATTCCACTCGTTTTGCGAGCCATATTCACGGCCAGTTCACAAAGTGCAGTCAGCTGCGAATGACCCCGAGCGAAGGCATCGGAAACAACGCCTAAATTAGCCATGATGCGTGACCTCCCCTTTCGGAGCTCACGGTAAATGCCAACCCGCTGCGGATTCTGCGCGCGGCAGCACCCGAATTATCAGGGATACGTGTAGGGTGGAGATGCACAACCGCCGGACTGTGTAGCAACAGGCTTTCTCAAGACGCTTCATCTCGTCCACAGCCGCTGGTTGATTCCTCCTCCTGACTGAGTGCTTAAGTAGCCACAGCAAGCAGGACGCGTACGTCGCGATGAAGGCCCACATTGGCCGGACTTCGCTGGACACGGGAAATGGCCAACCACTCCCGACGCACCTGACACCGACCGTGAGAAGTCGTGTGTGCCGAACGCCGTTTCCGGCAGCCCGGAAACCGACGGTACTACATGAAAAGAATGCTGATTAACGCAACTCAACCCGAAGAGTTGCGTGTTGCACTGGTAGATGGCCAGCGCCTCTATGACCTGGACATCGAATCCGGTGCACGCGAGCAGAAGAAGGCCAACATCTATAAAGGCCGGATTACTCGCATCGAACCAAGCCTCGAGGCTGCCTTTGTCGATTTCGGCTCTGAGCGCCACGGCTTCCTGCCCCTCAAAGAAATCTCCCGCGAATACTTCAAGAAAGCCCCCGAAGGTCGCGTCAACATCAAGGACGTCCTGAGCGAAGGCCAGGAAGTCATCGTTCAGGTCGAAAAAGAAGAACGTGGCAACAAGGGCGCCGCCCTGACCACCTTCATCAGCCTGGCCGGTCGTTACCTGGTACTGATGCCGAACAACCCGCGTGCCGGCGGTATTTCCCGTCGCATCGAAGGCGAAGAGCGCAACGAACTGCGTGAAGCCCTGAATGGCCTGGTTGCCCCGGCCGACATGGGCCTGATCGTGCGCACTGCCGGCCTGGGCCGCAGCAGCGAAGAAATGCAGTGGGACCTCGACTACCTGCTGCAACTCTGGACCGCCATCAAGGAAGCTTCGCTGGACCGCGCCGCGCCGTTCCTGATCTACCAGGAAAGCAACGTGATCATCCGCGCGATCCGCGACTACCTGCGCCAGGACATCGGCGAAGTGCTGATCGACAGCGTCGAAGCCCAGGACGAAGCCCTGACCTTCATCCGCCAGGTGATGCCGCAGTACGCCAGCAAGATCAAGCTGTACGAAGACAGCGTTCCGCTGTTCAACCGCTTCCAGATCGAAAGCCAGATCGAAACCGCTTTCCAGCGCGTCGTCGAACTGCCTTCCGGCGGTTCCATCGTCATCGACCCGACCGAAGCCCTGGTGTCCATCGACATCAACTCGGCGCGCGCCACCAAAGGCAGCGACATCGAAGAAACCGCCCTGCAAACCAACCTTGAAGCGGCCGAAGAAATCGCCCGTCAGTTGCGCCTGCGCGACATCGGCGGCCTGATCGTCATCGACTTCATCGACATGACCCCTGCCAAGAACCAGCGCGCCGTGGAAGAGAAAGTCCGCGAATGCCTGGAAGCCGACCGTGCCCGCGTGCAAGTCGGTCGCATCTCGCGCTTCGGCCTCCTGGAAATGTCCCGTCAGCGCCTGCGTCCTTCCCTGGGCGAAAGCAGCGGCATCGTCTGCCCGCGTTGCAACGGCACCGGCATCATCCGTGACGTTGAATCGCTGTCCCTGGCGATCCTGCGCCTGATCGAAGAAGAAGCCCTGAAAGACCGTACCGCCGAAGTTCGTGCACAAGTGCCGATCCCGGTGGCTGCGTTCCTGCTCAACGAAAAACGCAACTCGATCACCAAGATCGAACTGCGCACCCGCGCCCGCATCGTCATCCTGCCGAACGATCACCTCGAGACGCCGCACTTCGAAGTGCAGCGCCTGCGTGATGACAGCCCGGAAGCGGCCACCAACCAGTCCAGCTACGAAATCGCCGCTGCCGCTGCCGAAGTGGAAGAAGTCCAGCCAGCCGCTGCGACCCGCACCCTGGTTCGCCAGGAAGCAGCGGTCAAGACGGCCCCGGCCCGCGCCAATGCTCCGGTTCCGACCGAAGTTGCCGCGCCGGCCCCTGCGCCGGTCGCCGTGCCAGAGCCAAGCCTGTTCAAAGGCCTGGTGAAGTCGCTGGTCAGCCTGTTCGCCACCAAGGAAGAGCCTGTCGCGCCGGTTGTGGTTGAAAAGCCTGCCGCCGAGCGTCCGGCCCGCAACGAAGAGCGTCGCAACGGTCGCCAGCAAAGCCGCAACCGCAACGTTCGCCGCGATGAAGACCGCAAGCCCCGCGAAGAACGTGCACCGCGTGAAGAACGCGCACCACGTGAGCCGCGTGAAGAGCGTCAACCACGGGAAGTTCGCGAGCCTCGCGAGTCCCGTGAAGAAACTCCGGCAGTTGCCCGCGAAGAACGCGCACCACGCGCGCCTCGTGAAGAACGTGCACCGCGCGCTCCCCGAGAAGATCGCAAGCCACGTGGCGAGCGCGAAGAACGCGTTCGTGAACTGCGCGAGCCTCTGGATGCCGCTCCGGCTGCTCCGGCCGCCGCTGCTACCGCAGAAGAGCGTCCAGCTCGCCAGCCACGTGAAGAACGCGCGCCACGCCCACCGCGTGAAGAGCGTCAGCCACGTGCCGAACAAGCTGCCGTAGCCGAAGCCGAAGAAGAACTGACCACCAACGAAGAGCAACTGCAGGAAGACGGTCAGGAAAGCGCCGAGGGCGATCGCCCACGTCGCCGCTCCCGTGGCCAGCGTCGTCGCAGCAACCGTCGCGAGCGTCAGCGTGACGCCAACGGCAACGTGATCGAAGGTTCGGACGAGTCCGAGTCCGGCGAAAACGCCGAAGCACCAAGCGTTGCCGATCTGGCCGCCGGCCTGGCTGTTACCGCAGCCGTCGCCAGCAGCGTGATCAGCGCTCCGGCTGAAGCGCAAGCCAATGTGCAAGCCGAACGCGCCACTGCCGCGACCCTGGAAGCAGCTCCGGTTGAAGCACCAGTCGTTGAAGCGACCACCCCGGTCGAATTCACTGCGTCACCGGAAATCGAAGTGGCACCAGCGTCGGAAGCTCAGCCTGCCGTTGAAGCGGCTGCCGAGCCAACCCCAGTGATTGAAGCACCTGCCGTGGTTGCAGAAGCTGTCGTCGAAACCGTGACTGAAACCGTTCGCGAAGTGCGTGAAGAGCAAACGGCATTCAACTGGGTTGCCGAGCCAGCCGTCGCTGAAGCCGCTGCACCAGCTGTTGAAACCCCTGTGACTGAAGCCTTGGTTTCCGAGCCGGTGGTTGCCGCTGCGGAACCGGCTCCAGCGCCGGTGGTTGAAGCACTAGTCGTTGAAGCGCCGGTCGTTGCCGAAGCACCAGCTCCGGTAGTCGAAGCTGCTCCTGCCAGCGCCCTGACGCCAAGTGGCCGTGCTCCTAACGACCCACGCGAAGTGCGTCGTCGCAAGCGTGAAGCCGAGCGCCTGCAGAAGGAAGCTGAACTGGCTGCCGTTGCGGCTCCGGTTGAAGCAGTTGTCGCTGCCGAGCCTGCACCGGCCGCCGAAGTGGCTGCCGAGCCGGTTGAGTCGGTGATCCACGAAGCACCGCGCTCCGTTCAGGAAGCGGTAGAGCAACACGAGCAAGCCCAGGAAAAAGAGCACGAGCCTAAACCTCTCGTCTGATTCCATCGGCCACTGAAAAGCCCCGCCTGGTGATCCCAGGCGGGGCTTTTTTTATCTCTGATCATCCCCCAATCCACTGTGGGAGCGAGCTTGCTCGCGATAGCGGTATGACATTCACATTGGTGCTAGCTGATCTACCGCTATCGCGAGCAAGCTCGCTCCCACAAGGATCTATGTTGGTCTGAAGGTTAGTGTTTCAGGCACATCCACATCCCACAACACACCAGGATCATCCACGGTCACTTCAACCACCCGCCCCTGGGCAAACAGCGGTTTGGCGCCACGATCCCCCGATAACTCCATCAACCCCGCTGCGAAGTCCCGTCCGAACCCGACCGGATGCCCGTACTCACCGCTCTGCACAGGCACGCTGATACTGTCGCCGCCAATACCTGCCACCACTTGCTCGATACTGGACGGCAGGATGAACGGCATATCCCCCAGCACCATCAACCAGCCATCGAGTTGCTTGCAGGCAGCGACCCCGGCGGCAATGCTGTCGCCCATTCCCGTCGATTCGATGAGCACAATCGCACAGCCATAGGCCTGAGCCATGCGAATCACTTGCGGGCGGTCAGCAGTGGTCACCAGTACGCGCTTGTCCAGAGCGACCGGCAGGTTGACCAAGGTGTGCTCGATGACTGATCGAACCGCACCGTCACGACCGGTGCAATCGGCCAGCAATTTATCCTTTTTGGCGCCCGCCAACTGACGAAACCGGCTGCCCTGCCCCGCCGCCAGCACGATGACGCCAATGGACTCGCTCATACCCTCTCCTGCAAGACTTTCTTCTGCTTCAGTTCGACGCCGTTTTTGACCGCCACGATTTCCGCCATGAGCGACAAGGCAATTTCCGCTGGATTATGACTGCCGATGTGCAAACCGATCGGACCATGCAAGCGGTCAATCGCCGGTTGCGACAAACCCAGTTGAGCCAGGTTTTCCCGGCGCTTCTGGCTGTTGACCCGCGACCCCAGCGCCCCGACGTAAAATGCCCTGGAATCCAGGGCCGTGAGCAGCGCCATGTCATCCAGACGCGGATCATGGGTCAAGGCCACGATGGCCGTGCGTTCATCGGTCTGGATATTCAACACCGCCTCATCCGGCATGCCCGAAACGAATCGTCCGTGCTGCTCCTCCCAGCCGTAGACGAACTCGCTACGCGGATCGCAAATCAGCACCTCGAAATCCAGCAGCCTGGCAATTTCAGCGACATAGCGTGACAGTTGCCCCGCGCCGATCAGCAGCAAGCGCCAGCGCGGGCCATAGATTGCCCGCAAGGTCTGTCCGTCGAACGTCAACACGTCAGCTTTACTGGCCGGCTGCAAAAGCACTTTGCCGGTGGCCAGGTTCAGTTCACGGGCAACGATGTCATGGGCCTCGCAACGGGCGAGCAATTGCTCGATCCAAGCCCCATCGTCGATACGCTCCTCGGTCAAGCGCAAGGTGCCACCGCAGGGCAAGCCAAAACGTGCGGCTTCCTCGCGGGTCACGCCGTAGGTGATCAATTGCACCGGCGGCCCGTCGAGCGCAAGGCGCCCGTCGTGCAGCCTGGCGATCAAGTCATCTTCGACACACCCGCCCGAGACCGAACCGATCACCATGCCGTCTTCACGCAAGGCCAACATGGCACCAGGTGCCCGGGGCGCGGTGCCCCAGGTTTCGACCACGCTGTACAACACCACCCGCTGACCGGCACGGTGCCATTGCAACACGCTGCGCAGGACGTTCAGATCGGCGCTGTCCATCAGGCGCCAGCCTTCTGCCAGCCCGACAGCTGATAACGAACCGGCAGGTTGCGGATGCGTTTGCCGGTGGCAGCAAAGATCGCATTGCACAGTGCCGGCGCAATCGGTGGCACGCCTGGCTCACCGACACCGCCCAATGGCACGTCGCCCGGCGGCGTCACCAGATGCACCGCCACTTCTTTTGGCGCCAGGGACATGCGTGCCACTTCGTACATATGGAAGTTATCCTGCTGGACCTTGCCATCCTTGAAGCTGATTTCCCCCAGCACCGCATTACCCAGGCCCATGACGCAGGCGCCTTCGAACTGCGCGCGAATGCGCTCGGGATTGATCTGTGGCCCACAATCGACGGCGATGTCGGCCTTGTGCACCACCAGCGTACCGTCGTCTTTCACCTCCACTTCGATCACCGCCGCCACATACGTCACGAAGCTGTAATGCACCGCCAGTCCCAGACCGCGACCCTTGGGCAACTCGCGCCCCCAACCGGCGGCCTTGGCGGCGGTCTCCAGTACCGTGCGCAGGCGCGCGGTGTCGATCGGATAACGCTCGGGGGATTCGCCGTAGTTCCACTCTTCACTCAAGGTGCGCGGATCGATCTGACGGTCCGGACCGAGCAGTCTGATCTGGTACTTCAGCGGATCCTGCCCGGCCTTGTGCGCCAGCTCATCGATAAAACTCTGGATCGCGAAGCCATGGGGAATGTTCGATACCGAGCGATACCAGCCGACGCGGGTGTGCACCGTTGCTTCGGGGTTCTCCAGGCGAATGTTGGGGATCGCATACGCCATGTTGGTGAATCCCATGCCCAGTTCGAACGCTGCCTCATGGTTCATGCCCGGTGCAAACAACGCAGTGATGCTTGGCGCCACCGTACGGTGCAACCAGCCGGACGGCAGGCCATCCTTGTTCAGGCTGGCCTTGAGGTATTCGGCCGAAACGGTGTGGAAGTAGGAACAATGGATGTCGTCTTCGCGGGTCCATTGCACCCGCACCGCTTTGCCGGGGAATTCCTTGGCGAGGATGGCGGCTTCGATGATGAAGTCAGGCTTGGACTTGCGCCCGAACCCGCCACCCAGCAAGGTCACATTGAACGTGACCTTGTCGAACGGCAGGCCCAGGCGTTCACCGATCCGCTCCCGGGTGACCTGCGGCGCCTGGCTTGGCCCCCAGGCTTCACAGGCACCGTCCGTGAACCGCGCAATGGCGACCATCGGTTCCATCGGCGACTGTGACAGATGCGGCAAATAGTAGGAGGCTTCCAGGGTGCTGTCGGCGCTGGCCATGGCCTTGTCGATGTTGCCGGTATTGCGCACCACCTTGCCGGGCTTGAGCGAGGCAGCTTCAAGTTCCTTGCGATAGGCGATCGAGTCGTAGCTGGCATGGGGGCCGTCGTCCCACTCGATTATCAGCGCCTCGCGGCCCTTGATCGCCGCCCAGGTATTGCTCGCCACCACGGCGATCCCGCCGAGCGGTTGAAATTCCGAAGGCAACGGACGGCTTTCGATCTGCACCACCTTGACCACGCCGGAGACCTTCATCGCCGCGCTGCCATCAAAGCTTTTGATTTTGCCGCCATACACCGTGGGCCGCGCAATGGTCGCGTACAGCATGCCGTCGAAATGCACGTCGGCGCCGTACACCGCACGACCGTTGACGATGTCTTCACCGTCGATGGCCTTGGTGCCTTCCTTGCCGATGTAACGGAATTGCTCGGGTTGCTTGAGTTTCAGGCTGTCGCGGGCCGGAACCGGCAAGGCGCCTGCGGCGGAGGCCAGGGCGCCAAATCCGATTTCGCGGCCAGAAGGCTCATGGACAACCTTGTGCAATTGCGCATGGCATTCACCAACCGGCACTTTCCATTGTGCAGCCGCAGCCTGTTCGAGCATGGTCCGCGCAGCGGCACCGCAGCGACGCATCGGCTCGTACCAGTGACGCATGCTGCGCGAGCCGTCGGTGTCCTGGTTGCCGAAACGCACTTCATCGCCGGGGGCCTGCTGCACCTTGACCATCGCCCAGTCGGCTTCCAGCTCATCGGCCACCACCATGGTCAAGCTGGTGCGCACACCCTGGCCCATCTCCGAGCGGTTGCAGATCACGGTCACCGTGCCATCGGCGGCGATGCTCACATAAACTTTCGGATCGTCGACCCAGCCGTGGGGCATGCCGTCGGCGCCGAACTTCTTCTCTTTCTCTTCGGCAAACGCGTCCTGCCAACCCCAACTCGCGGCGACCACCAACGCACCGGTCACCCCCACGCCTTTGAGAAAACCACGGCGACTGAGGTTGCTCAGGGCAATATCATTCGGTAACCGGCTCATGCCTTGGCCTCCTTCAGGTGAGTGGAAGCCTGGCGGATCGCGGTCTTGATACGGTTGTAGGTGCCGCAACGGCAGATGTTGCCCACCATGGCTTCTTCGATCTGCTCGTCGCTCGGGTTCGGATTGGTCTTGAGCAGCGCCGTCGCCGACATGATTTGCCCGCCCTGGCAGAAGCCACATTGGGCGACTGCCGTGTCGAGCCAGGCTTGCTGCACGACTTTGCCGATCGGGTCGGCGTGCAGGTTGTCGATGGTGCTGACATTCTGCCCGACGACTGAACCGATGGGCGTGATGCAACTGCGTGCCGGAGCCCCTTCGATATGAATGGTGCAGGCTCCGCACAGGCCCATGCCGCAGCCGAATTTGGTGCCGTTGTAACCGGCCACGTCGCGGATCGCCCAGAGCAGCGGCATGTCCTCGGTGACGTCGAGTTGATGGTCTTGACCATTGAGTTTCAGGGTAATCATGGGCACGCCCGCATAGTTCTTGAGTTATGGGGTCGAGCAATCTGCCGCTGGATTTCGATGGGTCGCACGCAGATCGACTCAGGCTAATGGGCTCTCTTATGCGGACGCAGATGTCTGCACCGGGCCTTTGGTGGAGCAAGAGTGTGCATCGTTAGCTGACTAAGTTAACCGAGCATTAACAAAAAAACCCTGCACAATAAACATTGTGCAGGGCCTTTTGATTCGTCTTGGAAGCTTAATACCGGTTCGGCTCCATTTCCAGATCGACATGGAAACGCTCGAAAATGTCTTTCTGGATGCGCTGCGCCAGGTTCAGCAATTGCAGGCCCGTCGCGCCGCCATAGTTGACCAGCACCAGCGCCTGCAATTTATGCACGCCAGCGTCAGCCTCACGGAACCCCTTCCACCCCGCCCGCTCGATCAACCAGCCGGCGGCCAGTTTCATTCGACCGTCGGGTTGCGCATAGGCCACCAGGTCCGGGTACTCACCCTTGAGCCGCGCAGCCAGCGCCGCCGACACCAAGGGGTTCTTGAAGAAGCTGCCGGCATTGCCGAGCACGGCCGGGTCCGGGAGTTTTTCATTGCGGATGCTGCAAATGGCCTGGCTGACATCGCTGGCGGTCGGATGCTCGATGCCTTGTTCGGTCAGGCGCTGACGCACCGGTCCGTATTCCAGGTGCAGATGCGCCGCGCGGTCGAGGGTGAAACGCACACGCAGGATCAACCAACGCCCCGGCTCCTGCTTGAACAGGCTGTCGCGGTAAGCGAAGTTGCACTCTTGCAGTGTGAAGTCGCGCAGTTCGCCGGTCTGGCGATCGAGGGCGGTCAGGCCGGCGAACACGTCCTTGATCTCGACGCCATAAGCGCCAATGTTTTGCATGGGTGCCGCACCGACGGTGCCGGGAATCAGGCTGAGGTTTTCCAGGCCGGACAACCCCAGGGACAGTGTGTGTTGCACAAAGGGATGCCAGGGCTCGCCCGCCTCGGCCTCAATCACCACTTTGCCGCCCTCATCGCTCAGCACGCGAATCCCGCGCGTGGCCATGCGCAGTACCAGCGAGTCGATATCCGCCGTCAGCAACAGGTTGCTGCCACCGCCGATCACCAGCACCGGAACCTCGTGTTCCAGCCCATAGGCCAAGGCTTCACGCACATCGGCGTCGCTATGGGCCTCGGCAAACAGCCGAGCCTCAACGTCCACGCCAAAGCTGTTGAACGGCTTGAGCGAAACCTGCGATTGAACCTGCAAACTCATAACCGTCCCTTCAATTCGATCACCAGTAAATCACTGGCGTGCTCGATCAGGTCAAGCACCTGCTCGAAGCCTTGCTCACCGTCGTAGTACGGGTCCGGCACTTCATCGACTGGCGACTGGTAACGGCGCAGGAACAGGTCCAGCTCGGCCTTGCCCTTGGCCGGTTGCAAGGCCTCGAGATTGCGCAGGTTGCTGTTGTCCATCGCCAGGATCAGGTCGTAGGTGGCGAAATCGGCGCGGCTGACTTGCCGGGCGCGCTGGGTGGACAAGTCATATCCACGCAGCTTCGCCGCGGCCTGACTGCGCTGGTCCGGCGCCTTGCCGACATGCCAGTCACCGGTGCCCGCGGAAGCGACTTCGACCCGATCAGCCAGACCCGCTTCACGCAATTTGTGCCGCAGCACGCCTTCGGCCGTGGGAGAGCGGCAGATGTTGCCCAGGCAGACAAACAGAACCCGCATCACGCCTCCAGCAGGCGACGAACGCGCTCGAGGTCTTCAACGGTATCGACACCGGCTGGCGGTGCGATCAGTGCGTCGGCCACATGGATCCGCGCGCCGTGCCACAGGGCACGCAGCTGCTCCAGGCACTCGGTGTTTTCCAGCCAGCATGGACCCCAGCTGACGAAATCCTGAAGGAAACCGGCGCGGTAGGCATAGATGCCGATGTGGCGGCGGTACGGCACACCTTCGGGCAACTGCTCAGGGTTCACGGCGAAGGCATCCCGCGCCCAAGGCAAGGTGGAACGACTGAACGTCAGCGCCAGGCCATTGAGGTCGCTGACGACCTTGACCACGTTGGGATTGAACAGGGTGTCCACGTCTTCGATCGGCTCGGCCAGGGTGGCCATACGCGCTTCGGCGTGGGCCGCCAGGTTGGCGGCGACCTGATCGATCACACTTGGCGGGATCAGCGGTTCGTCGCCCTGGACGTTGACCACGATGGCGTCGGGCGCCAGGCCCAGTTTCATCGCGACTTCGGCCAGGCGATCGGTACCGGAATTGTGATCTTCACGGGTCATCACCACTTCGGCACCGAAGCCTTTGCAGGCCTCGACGATACGCGCGTCATCGGTGGCCACCACCACGCGCTCGGCACTGCTTTTGCTCGCCTGTTCCCAGACGTGCTGGATCATTGGCTTGCCGGCAATCAGCAGCAACGGCTTGCCCGGCAGGCGGGTGGAGGCGTAACGCGATGGAATGACGACGGTAAAGGCTGTGGTCATTTATCCAGGCGCTCGTCGGTGGTCAGGGTGCGCGCTTCGGATTCGAGCATTACCGGGATGCCGTCGCGAATCGGGTAGGCCAGGCCTGCGCCCTTGCTGATCAGCTCGGTCTTGTCGGCGCTGAGCTTGAGCGGGCCTTTGCAGACCGGGCAAGCGAGGATATCGAGCAATTTGGTGTCCATGAGCATTCCCTGGAAAAAACGGAGTTAAGGCAACAAACGAGCCGGCAGCAGGCGCATCAGCTGTGTGTCGAACCAGGCCACGAAGGCCGGCGACGGCACGGCATCGACCGCCAGGTACCACCAGTCGGCGGCGGCAAAGGCACGGCATTTCACCGCGTCTTTTTCCGTCATCACCAACGGCAATGACGGCGTGAAATTCAAAGCCTGCACACTGTATTCGGCGTGATCGGCAAACGCATGTGGAACCGGCTGCCAGTGTAGCGTTTCGAGGGTCTTGAAGAAACGTTGCGGATTGCCGATGCCGGCCACCGCGTGCAGGGCCTGGCCGCTGGGGAAGTGGTCGAGGGGACGCCGTTCGCCGCTGCGCAGATTGACCAGCGCGGTGGATTGCAATTGAAAGGCAAACCCATCATCGCGGTCAGTCGCCGCCCCGTTATAGAGGACCGCGTCGACGCTTTGCAGGCGCTCGACCGGCTCACGCAATGGCCCGGCAGGCAGGCAACGGCGGTTGCCCAGGCCGCGAGCGGCGTCGATCAACACCAGTTCCAGGTCGCGGGCCATGCGGTAGTGCTGCATGCCGTCGTCAGACAGGATCAGGTCCAGCGGCTCACTGGCCAGCAAGGCTATGACGGCGTTACTGCGATTGGGATCGATCATCAGCGGCACGCCGGTGCGCTGGACGATCAGCAACGGCTCGTCACCGGCGACATCGGCACTCTGTTCGGCCTCGACTCGCCATGGCAATTGCGGCGGTTTGGCGCCGTAGCCGCGGCTGACCACGCCGACCCGCAGGCCGCTGCGCTGGCAGTGCTCGATCATCCATAGAATCAGCGGCGTCTTGCCGGTGCCACCCACGGTGATGTTGCCCACCACAATCAGCGGCACGGGTGGCAGATAGATCTCGCCCTCACCCGCCAGAAAGCGCTTGCGCTTGTTCATGACCACGCGCCGGTACAGCCACTCCAGTGGCTGCAACAGCTTCAGGGCCGGATGACCTGCGTACCACGCGGCCAGCAATCGATCGGACATGGCCATCAGGACGCGGGAGGCGCCGCTTCGATGGTGGTCATGCGCAAATGGCTGAATCCGAGTTTGCCCGCGGCGTCCATCGCAGTGATGACCGACTGATGCCGGGATTTGCCGTCGGCGCTGATCGATAATGGCAGGTTGGTATCACCCTTGGATTCTTTCTGCAGCGCTTCCATCAACGTGGCCAGGTCGCTTTTTGGCAATATATGGTTGTTCACCGAGAACACACCGTCGGCACTGATGGCGATATCGAGCTGTCGGGTCTGGTCGTCGGCAGATGCGCCACTGACCGCTTCCGGCAGCTCAACGCGCAGCTGGGTCTCACGGGTAAAGGTGGTGGTCACGACGAAAAACAGCAGCAGGATGAACACCACGTCGATCAGCGACGCGAGGTTGATGTCCACCGTTTCCCGTGGTTTGCGGCGGAATTTCACGCTTTGCTCCCGGACAGGTCCACGTCACGGTCACCCTGCACCACCTCGACCAGTTTGATCGCTTCCTGCTCCATCCCCACCACCAGCTCATCGATCCGGCGTTGCAGGAAACGGTGGAAGAACACCGCAGGGATACCCACCATCAGGCCGGCAGCCGTGGTGATCAGGGCCTTGGAAATACCACCGGCCAGTACCGAGGCGTTGGTGGTCATGCCTGAACCGGTGAACGCACTGAAAATATCGATCATGCCCAGCACCGTACCCAACAGACCCAGCAACGGCGCCATGGCGGCGATGGTGCCCAGGGCGCTGACGTAACGCTCCAGCTCATGGATGACCCGTTGGGCGGCCTCTTCGATGCACTCCTTCATGATCTCGCGACCATGCTTGGAGTTGGCCAGGCCGGCCGCCAGGATCTCGCCCAACGGGGAGTTGGCGCGCAGTTCCTTGAGTTTTTCTTTATTGAGCTGTTTGTCCTTGATCCAGACCCAGACCTGCCCGAGCAAATGCTCCGGGGTCACGCGGCTGGCTCGCAGGGTCCAGAGGCGCTCGGCGACGATGGCCATGGCCGCGATGGAACTCAGAATGATCGGCAGCATCATCCAGCCGCCGGATTTGACCAATTCCCACACAGTGACAGTCCCCTCGAAAAAGTGCGCCACTCTAACATAGGGGGTGCAAGCACCGAAGACCGTGATGTCGCATCCGGTCGGGCATTGATAATGCCCGGTCATTGGTCCGAGGGCGGCGGATCGCGCCAGAAACGCCGTTCCTGGCGCATTGACCACGGCGGCTCGAAGCGCCCCAGTTGCAGACGAATGGCACCCTGTTCGACGCTGTCGTAGATCGCCATTCCACGTTTTTGATAACGCGCGATGACCGTGGGATGCGGATGGCCAAACGAATTGCCCTGCCCGCGGGAGATCAGCGCACCTTTAGGTTGCAGGACATCCAACAGGGCATTGGACGAAGAACTGCGACTACCGTGGTGTGGCGCCTGCAGCCAATCGGTGGGAAGGGCCAACGGACTGTCCAGCAGGGCTCTCTCGGCGGCCGCATCAATGTCGCCACTCAACAGCAACCGTTCGCCATTGGCCTCGATCAGCAGGACACAAGAGTTCTGGTTGCTGTCGCCGGCCAATGGCCAGTGCCAAAGCTGGAAATCGACTTCATCCCAGGTCCATTGCCGACCACTGTCACAACGCTCGGCCTGCAACTGCGCAGGCAGGTCCGACGGTTCACCACTGACCACCTGTTTCACCGGCAAGCCCTTGGCAACCGCCCGGGCACCACCGGCATGATCGGCGTGGGCGTGGCTGATCAGCATCAGGTCGAGGCCCTTCACCCCCAGTTTGCGCAACGCCGGCAGCACCACCCGCTCCCCCTGGTCGAGCTCACCGAAACGCGGTCCGGCGTCATACAGCATCGTGTGATGCCGAGTGCGCACCAGGATCGCCAGCCCTTGGCCGACGTCCAGTTGCCAGACTTCGGCCATGCCTTCGGGCAACATCGGCCTGGGCGCAAAAACCAGCATCAACAGCATGGGCCAGCCTAACGGGCGCATCGGTACGCCTCGCGGCAGCAATAGCAAAAAGGCGCCAATGGCACCGATGACCCAGGCCCATAGTGGAACTGCCATGGGCACCCACGCGGGGACCTGACCGGAGACGAGCCCCAATCCCCTGAACCACCAATCGATCAAGCCGCCCGCCAGCCACAGCAATTTCTCCCCCACGTAAGGTACCGGCAGCAACAGCGTCCCGAGCAACGCCGGTGGCAGTACCACCAGACTGATCCAGGGCACTGCGAACAAATTGGCCAGCGGCCCGCTGAGACTGATGGGCAACCCCAATGCCAGTAACAACGGGCACAGCCCGATTGCAATCAGCCACTGGGCGCGGGTCCAGGTTTGCCACCAACGCCATGGCCCCAACCGGCCGCCGAAGGTCAATATCAAGACCGCCACGGCTGCGAAGGACAGCCAGAAACCAGGCTGAAGACTCGCCAGCGGCTCCAGCAGCAAAATGCCGTTGAGTGCCAGCAACAGCGGCCACCATGCACCGAGATGACGGAACCGTAGACGCCACAACAACACCAGGCCAATCATTACGCAGGCCCGTCGCACCGGCACCCCGAAACCGGCCAGCATCCCGTAACCGAGCGCAGCGGCGAATGCCAGGCCACACGCCCAGGGCAGCCATGGCAAACGGTTCGGCCATAACCCAAAGCGGGCCAGGCCGGCGATCAGCAGATACACAACGCCCGCCAGCAATCCGATGTGCTGCCCGGAAATCACCAACAGATGCACCGTGCCGGTGTCCTGTAATACCTGCCAGTCTTCGCGACTCAGCCCGGCGCCGTCCCCGAGTACCAATGCCGTCAACGCGCCGCTTCGCCCTTGGGCATCCACCGCCAGCAAACGCTGACGGATTGCATCGCGCCAGGCCCATTGGGCTGGTGCAAGGCGTTCGCCCTCCTTGACCGTCCCGGTCGCCCCGATGCGTTGTGCCAGCAACCAGGCTTGATAGTCGAAGGCCTGCGGATTGAGGAGCCCGACCGGGCGCTTCAGCTTGACTGCCAGGCGCCAGCGTTCGCCACTGTTCACCGGCGGCCCGCCATACCAGGCCAGACGCATTTGCTGCGGCAGCCGGGTACGTCGGGACTGGATGTCGGTCAATTCGAAACGCACGACATCGTCGTCATGCCGAGGCAAGCCTGTGACCCGCCCTTCGATCCAGCGGGTTTCGCCGTCCAGGGCCGGCGGCAACCGGTCGTCCAGCGCCCACTGCGCATTCGCGCAGGCCCAGCTCAAACCAAACAGGTAAAACGCCACCGGATACGTCCTGAACGGCAGCAACATCAAACCCGCCACCGGCATCGCCAGCCACAACCAGACCGGCGGCAATGCCGGTAAAAAGCGCAAGGTCAGCAGACCCAACGCCAGCGCCATCATCCCTGTGCGCATAAGCCCGTCCTTGAGAGTACCCTCCAAGGCTTAGCCCGCCCATCGGATGGGCGTCGTCAATAATTGTCACAAAGTCTGAATGGGCAGCTCGTAGAATCCAGACATACTTGCCGCCCTGACCGACCGAGAAGCCTTATGCCCCGGCGCTTATTCAAACGTTACATGCCAGACCCGATGAGCATCAGGGAACACAAGTCCTTACGCTTTCTCGGCACGCTGTTGCATGACCCGAACCTGTGGCACCTCAATCGCCACTCCGTTGCCCGCGCCATGGCGGTGGGTCTGTTCGCCGCGTTCCTGCCGATCCCGCTGCAGATGCTGCTGGCGGCCATCCTTGCCATCATCGTGCGCGGCAACATGCCGATTGCCGTGAGCCTGGTCTGGCTGACCAACCCGATCACCATGCCTGCCGTGTTCTTCTGCACCTACCAGGCCGGCGCCTGGCTGATGGACGTTCCCGCCCGGCAGTTGCCGGACTCGCTGACCTGGGAATGGATCAGCGGCGAAATCTCGACCTTGTGGCAACCGTTTCTGCTGGGTTCGGTGGTAACCGGGTTGGTACTCGGGGCACTGGCCTACGTCTTGGTAATGATGTATTGGCGCTGGTGGGTGGCCCGGCAATGGAAGCGGCGCAAGAAGAGCCGGATGTGAGAATGCAAAACGGCCTCCACTGGGGAGGCCGTTTTTTATGCGGTGTCTGGGCTGACGCCATCGCGAGCAAGCTCGCTCCCACACTCGATCCATGTCACAAAGTAGATCCCCTGTGGGAGCGAGCTTGCTCGCGATGCAGACGACTCGGTCGTCCTCAAGTACGCATCCCACGCCCACTCACCAGCAACCGCGCACAACCGAGGTAAAGCACCACGGTCGCCACCAGCATGAACGTAATCGCAATACTGATCCGGATATCCGACACGCCGAGAATGCCGTAACGGAATGCGTTGACCATGTGCAGCACCGGGTTGGCCAGGGACACGGTCTGCCAGAACGGCGGCAGCAAGGTGATCGAATAGAAGACCCCGCCCAGGTAGGTCAGTGGCGTCAGCACGAAAGTCGGGATGATCGAAATGTCATCGAAGTTGCGCGCAAACACGGCGTTGATGAAACCCAGCAGCGAGAAGATCGTCGCGGTCAGCACCACCACCAGAATGGTCACGCCCAGGTGATGCACCTGCAAGTGGGTGAAAAACAGCGACAGCAGGGTCACGATGATTCCCACCATCAAGCCGCGCAGCACGCCGCCCAGGGTGTAGCCGATCAGAATGGTGTGCGGCGATAGCGGCGAGACCATCAGTTCTTCAATGGACCGCTGGAACTTGCTGCCGAAGAAACTCGACACCACGTTGCCGTAGGAGTTGGTGATCACCGACATCATGATCAGCCCCGGCACGATGTACTCCATGTAAGTGAAGCCACCCATGTCGCCGATTTGCCGACCGATCAGATTACCGAAGATCACGAAGTACAGGACCATGGTGATGGCCGGCGGCAGCAGGGTCTGCGGCCAGATCCGGGTGAAACGCCGGACTTCACGGTAAACGATGGTATTGAGGGCAACGAGGTTGGGGCGCAGCTCGGAACTCATACCGCCACCTTCGACAGATTTTTCTCCACCAGAGACACGAACAACTCCTCGAGGCGATTGGTTTTGTTGCGCAGGCTCAGCACTTCGATGTTCTGCTGCGCCAACTGGGTGAACAGCGCGGTGATGCCCATGGACTTGTCCACCTGGACTTCCAGGGTGTGGCTGTCGATCAGCTTGGCCGGGTAACCGAGCAACTGCGGCGCTACTTGCAATGTGTTCTTCATATCCAGCAGGAAGGTTTCGACATGCAGTTGGCTGAGCAACTGCTTCATGCTGGTGTTCTCGACGATGGTGCCGTGGTCGATGATGCCGATGTTGCGGCACAACTGCTCAGCCTCTTCCAGGTAGTGGGTGGTGAGGATGATGGTGATGCCTTTCTGGTTCAGCTCGGTGAGAAAGCTCCACATCGAGCGACGCAGTTCGATGTCCACCCCGGCAGTCGGTTCGTCGAGGATCAGCAGGCGCGGTTCATGAACCAGCGCGCGGGCGATCATCAGGCGCCGCTTCATGCCGCCAGACAGTGAACGCGACGGCACGTCCTTCTTGTCCCACAGGCCGAGCTGGGTCAGGTACTGTTCGGCGCGTTCCTTGGCGATTTTCGCCGGGATGCCGTAGTAGCCTGCCTGCGTCACGACGATGTCGAAGGTCTTTTCGAACTGGTTGAAGTTGAATTCCTGGGGCACCACGCCGATGCAGCGCTTGAGCTGCGCAGGGTTCTTGTCCAGGTCGTGACCGAAGATATTCACCGTGCCGCTGGTCTTGTTCACCAGGGTCGAGAGAATGCCGATGGTCGTGGATTTGCCGGCGCCGTTCGGGCCGAGCAAGGCGAAGAAGTCACCTTCGGCGACATCCAGATCGATACCACTCAGGGCCTGGAAACCGTTGCCGTAGGTTTTGGTTAGCTGCCGGATGGACAGAGCGGAACTCATATCTGATTTACGCACCAAGAAGGGAAGAAAGGGTCAGGTAAGGGCGGGCGGCGCGCATTGCAACCACGTCGCATCAGCGCAATGGTGCTTGTCGCCGCCACACAAGTACAGTCAAGCGTGTCGATAGTGAGTATTAAGTCAACGCGGTCATGACTGCCTTTTGATACGCCGGACGCTGCTTCAACCGCGCGTACCAGGCCTGCAGATGCGGCTGTGGCGCACGCTCGATCGGCATCTCGAACCAGGCATAAATGAAACTGCCCAGGGGAATATCGCCCATGCCGATCTCGTCCCCGGACAGGTAGGGCTTGTTCGCCAACGCCTGATCGGCCACCGCCAGTAGCGTGTCGCATTCTTTGATCGCCGCCTTGATGGCGGGCCAGTCCTGCTGGTCTGCCGGGGTACGCAGCACGCCCCAGAACACGGTACGGAACGGACCGGCAAAGCTTGAGGTGGTCCAGTCCATCCATTTGTCGGCGCTGGCACGGGCTTGCAGATCCGCCGGATACCAGGCCGTGCCGTTGGCGTGACGGGCCATCAGATAACGCACGATGGCATTGGATTCCCACAGCACGAAGCCATCGTCCTCGATCACCGGAACCCGACCATTGGGATTCATGGCGCGGTATTCGGGCGTATCGACGACACCAAAGGCGCCACCGGCATCGATAGCCTCGTAGGCCAGCCCCAGTTCTTCGGCGGCCCACAACGGTTTTCTGACATTCGACGAGTTTTTCCGACCCCAGATCTTCAGCATGACCGCCTCTTTTTCGGTAAGTGGGCAGGCAGCATACGCCGGATCAGGCGCGACTCAAATCGCTCTGCAGGTCACCCAACAGCGGTTGCTGTTGCTCACCGAACAGGTGCGGATAGCATTTTTCCAGGTGTTCGAAAAAGAACGCTTCAGGTACGTCGGCGAACTGGCCGTGATCGACGAGGTACTCCATCAGCTTCGCGCCATCGCGGTTGAAGGGATGAAAAACACTGTCGTTTATCCCGTCGAATTCCAGCGGCGCCACATTGAACAGGTCGCAGAGTTTGCGATTGAACGCGGGGGTCGCCTTGACCCAGCGATCCTGCAAATAAAACTCGGTGTAGCCGTGCATGGCGAACATGTCGCTCTTGAGCAATTCAAGCAGCCGTGGCGTCGACAAATGATTGCGTACATCCGCCAGGCCGATCCGCGCGGGAATCGCGCAATGCCGCGCCGCACCTGCCAGCAACGTGGCTTTGGGCACGCAGTAACTCTCCCCGGTCGCCAATGCATAACTGCCGCACAGGGTCTGCGGATCGCGACTGAATGTGTATGGGTTGTAGCGCACCGCTTCGCGCACGGCGTAATAGAGACTGATCGCCTGCGCAAGCGGATCGCGACTGGCGCCACGGTGTTTTTCGGCGAACTCCACCACGGACGGGTGGTCACTATCGATGAAGCGGCCGGGACTCAGATACTCGTGCATGAGAACAATCTCCTGGGGAAGCCCCGAGTCTAGCGAGCGCTTGAGCACAGAGATAACGACGTTTCGGCCAAACATGGGCGCTTTGCCGCTCGCTCAATGAACGCTTTTCCCACGATTCCAATCACATCGCTCCAACCAGCCTGTTTCGCGGATGCCGTCTAAGCTCTGTGGGCTGGTTCGCCATGGTTTCACGGAGGAATGAATATGCTGCTGTTGTGGATACTGGTTCTGCTGGTCGGGATTGCTTATTTGGCCCACCGCCGCATCGCCCCGCTGCCCGCCCTGGTCATCGTGGCCGTCTATGCCGTGGCAATGGGCGCTTTCAGCCGCGCGCCGGGCTGGTTGTTGCTGGTTATCTGGGTGTTGATCGCCGCTGTCGCCGCGCCCTTGCTGCTGCCCGACCTGCGCCGCAAATTGTTCAGCGCGCCGATGTTCAATTGGTTCCAGAAAACCCTGCCACCCATGTCGCAAACCGAGCGCGACGCCATCGACGCCGGCACGGTCTGGTGGGACGGCGAACTGTTCAGTGGCCGTCCGGACTGGAGCAAACTGCTGTCCTATCCCAAAGCGCAATTGAATGAAGAGGAACAGGCTTTCATCGACGGGCCGACCGAGACACTCTGCACCATGGTCAATGAATGGCAGCTCAGTCAAACCATGGACCTGCCGCCCGAAGTCTGGACCTTCATCAAGGACAACGGCTTTTTCGCCCTGATCATCCCCAAGGAGTTTGGCGGCAAGGGCTTCTCCGCGTATGCCCACTCGCAAGTGGCGATGAAACTGGCGAGCCACAGCGGCGACCTCGTAACCACCGTAATGGTCCCCAACTCCCTCGGCCCGGCCGAACTGTTGCTGCATTACGGTACCGACGAACAACGCAATCATTACCTGCCACGTCTGGCTCGCGGCGATGACATCCCGTGCTTTGCCCTTACAGGTCCCTTGGCCGGCTCCGACGCCGGCGGCATGCCGGACTCGGGAGTGATCTGCAAAGGTGAATGGCAGGGTCAGGAAGTCCTCGGCCTGCGCTTGAACTGGGAAAAGCGTTACATCACCCTCGGTCCGGTGGCCACCCTCCTCGGCCTGGCCTTCAAGGCCTACGACCCGGATCACCTGCTGGGCGACAAAGATGACCTGGGTATCAGCCTGGCACTGATTCCAACCGACCTGCCCGGTGTCGAGATCGGCCGCCGGCATCTGCCATTGGGCGCCGCATTCATGAATGGCCCGAATTCAGGCAAGGACGTGTTCATCCCGCTGGAGTTCCTCATCGGCGGCCAGGAGATGCTCGGCAAAGGCTGGATGATGCTGATGAATTGCCTGTCGGTCGGGCGTTCGATTTCCCTGCCGGCGGTGGGCACCGGCATGGCCAAGTTCACCAGCCTGGTGACGGGCCAATACGCTCAGGTTCGCGAGCAGTTCAACGTGCCGATTGGCGCTTTCGAAGGCATTCAGGAAGCCATGGCGCGCATTGGCGGCAACACCTGGATGATGGACGCCGCCCGCATGCTGACCGCCAATGCGGTCGACCTGGGCGAGAAACCGTCGGTGCTGTCGGCGATTCTCAAGTACCACCTGACCGAGCGCGGCCGCGACTGCCTCAGCGATGCCATGGATGTGCACGGCGGCAAGGCAATCATCATGGGGCCGAACAACTACCTCGGTCGCAAATGGAACTGCGCGCCGATTTTCATCACCGTCGAAGGCGCGAACATTCTCTCGCGCAATCTGATCATCTTCGGCCAGGGTGCAATTCGCTGCCACCCCTTCGTCCTCAAGGAAATGGCCCTTGCCGACCGTGAAGACAAGGATCAGGCGCTCACGGAGTTCGATGGCCTGCTGCTCAAGCACATCGGTTTCGCTGTGGGCAACGCCGCCAGTACGCTGGTGTTGAATCTCGGTTTCGGGCACCTGGAACACACCCCGGGCGACAAACTCAGCCAGGGTTACTTCCGTGCTCTCAATCGTCAGGCCGCTGCTTTCGCCCTGCTCGCCGACCTCAGCATGATGCTGCTGGGCGGCGCACTGAAACGCCGGGAACGTCTGTCCGCACGGCTGGGTGACGTGTTGAGCAACCTTTACCTGGCCTCCGCCGCGCTCAAACGCTACAACGACCTCGACTCACCGCAGTACATGGCGCCGCTGCTGGCCTGGGCCATGGAAGAAAGCCTGAGCCAGGCGGAACGGGCCATGGATGAGCTGCTGGATAACTTCCCGAACAAAGTCGTCGGCTGCCTGTTGCGGGTGATCGTGTTCCCGTTCGGTCGCCGGCACAAAGGGCCATCGGACAAACTCGGTGCCGAAGTCGCTGCGTTGATTGGCCGCGCCAAGTGCGACCCTGCCCTGGAGGAATTGCTCCTGGGTTGCTATCGCCCACAAGCGAGCGACGACCCGGTCGGTGCATTGCAACACGCCTGCAATCTGTTGAGCGCCGCACAGCCATTGCAGAAAAAATTGCACGTGGCACTCAAGAGTGGCCAGGTCAAACCGCTGGCCGGCGAGTCGGCGATCGATGCCGCCCTCGAGGCTGGTGTGTTGCAGCCGGTGGAAGCCCAAACCCTGCGTGAAGCCGAAGCGGCCCGGCGCAAGGTGATCGATGTCGATGACTTTGACCAAAAGGCTTTGGCACTGGCCAAGGGAAAAGTCCGCTGATCCCTTCAAGCATGTAAAAACGGGCGCGGGCGCTTTATACTCCCGCGCCCGTTTTGCTCTTGAGGACTTATCTCGTGTCCAACATCGTTGCCGATCATCTCGTTTTACTCGACCACCTGCGCAGCATCCTGGTCGCCGTAGGTGAGGCCGAGCAGGTTCCCGAAGAAAGCCATGCCTTGTTCCTTGAGCGCTTCGACGAATTGCTGGCGTCACTGCCGATCGACCCAATCGAAAGCCAGTACCTGGGCCAGGACATCCTGACTCAAGTCATTTCCCGTTATCCGCAAATCGCCCACCTGATTCCACGGGATCTGCTGTGGTATTTCGCCGGTGACTGCCTGCACTACTTGTCCGATGAAGAGATCGACCTGTATCAGGCATTGGAAGAGCGCCGCTTCGAAGCCGAACAGAACGACGAACCTTTCGACTGGAACCAGGAAAAGCAACTGCTGGCATTGTCGAACCAGGACAGCAAGCACTGATCTTCTATCAGTGATGCCAAAGGCCCGCATGCTTGAGCATGCGGGCCTTTTTATTTATTGCCTTCAGCACACCCCGTCAACATCAGGCAAGCGCACCGTGCTGCGACCTTGCCCGAATCGCTCGCCCGCCCGCCTAAACCCAGCCTTTGCACCAATGGTTTTGTTTAAATTCATGGCACTTTGGACTGATTGAACTACCTTCAAACAATAAGAAGTCATCACGGCTGGATTTTCCACGTTAGCTTCAGTGATCAGACAGCAAATTGGCAAAAGGAGTTACCTCACCATGATCCTGGCAGGCGTTTTCCGGCTCTGTACCTTCATTACCGATTGCTTTCCGAGGGAACCAGGTCGCTCGCTGTCCCGCCAGATCAGCGAAGTGGACCCGCTCGTGTGTAACGCAAGGAATAACGCCAAGGCTATGGATAGCGGGTCTGGCGCATTGGGAGGGGGATAGCCCGATCCCCGTGAAGTGAAGTGATCCGAGACAACTCAGTCCGCCTAAAGACGGCCCATCCAGTGAGGATGTACTTAATGAGCTTTCGTACCGAGCCCGCTTTCAAGCGAATTATCCATGGCCTGTTCTGGATGGGCCTCAGCGTGGATGCGGCTCAGGCCGCGCCGGCCAATTGCCCGCAACTGGACAATTGGCCGACAACCTACGAGGTCGGTCAGGGGCTGCAGAGTGAACTGCGCAGCCCCGTTCCGGTAACGCAACTGGCGGTGGGTGACCCGAAAATTGCCGACGTGCAACCCAGCGGCAGCAGCGCGTTCATACTCACGGGCCTTGCACCGGGGACCACCAGCCTAATGGTCTGGACCGCCTGTTCGAAAACGCCGCGCCAAAGCATGGTGTTCGTCAAGGGTAAAGCCACGTCGGCGCTGACCAGCGTGCCGTCGGTGCCTTCCGACGACCCGCTGCTGCCGAGCCAGGTGCAGACCGATATCCGCTTCGTTGAAGTCAGCCGGACCAAGCTCAAGGAAGCTTCCGCCTCGATTTTCGGCGTCCGCGGCAACTTCCTGTTCGGTTCGCCGAGAACCTTGCCCACCATCGGCGGTATTGTTTCGCCGGTGATACCGGTGAGAAACGACCAGTTCAACCTCGCTTTTGCTACCGGCAATACCCTGGTGGCGCTCAACGCGCTGGAAGGCAGCGGTTTCGCCTACACCCTGGCACGGCCAAGCCTGGTAGCGCTCAGCGGGCAGAGTGCGAGCTTCCTGGCCGGCGGTGAAATACCGATTCCGGTGCCCAGTTCCGGCAGCGATAACGTGTCCATCGAGTACAAGGAATTCGGTATCCGCCTGACCCTGACGCCGACCATCATCGGGAAAAACCGTATCGCGCTGAAGGTGGCGCCGGAAGTCAGTGAACTGGACTTCACCAACGCCGTGAGCATCGCCGGCACGATAGTCCCGGCCTTGACCGTGCGCCGTACCGATACCAGCATTTCCCTGGCCGACGGCGAAAGCTTCGTCATCAGCGGCCTGATCAGCACCCACAACGATTCCCAGGTGAACAAGTTTCCGGGGCTGGGCGATATCCCCATTCTGGGCGCGTTTTTCCGCGACAACACCATCAACCGTGAAGAGCGCGAACTGCTGATGATCGTCACCCCGCATCTGGTCCAGCCACTGGCGGCCAATGCACAACTGCCGTCATTGCCTGGTGAGCAGCTGCGCAATTACGACCCGAACTTCTACCGCATGTTTTTCCTGGAAAATGGCGACTTCGACAGTCGCAGCGGGCTCTCGCAATGAACCGGAGCCTGAACCAGACGGGCCTCGCCCTCACGCCTGACGGTGACTTTGCACGCTTGCCGGGCCAGCCTTATTGCCATTGGCCAGGCGTTCAACCTGTTGTAGCCAGGGGACCTTCGATGAAAGCAGTCATTGCAATAGCGGCGACATTAATGCTCGCAGGTTGTGCCAGCAACGGCCTGTCTTCGCGACCGGCCAGCTGTGCCAAGCCCGATTCGGAGCAAGAACTGGCCCTGAACCTGGCCGACAGCATGGCCGACGAAGGCCGTTTGTATGCCAGCCTGGCGAATCTGGAAGGAATGCCCGATAACCTGGTGCAGGTTCGCCTGCGCAAGGCTCGGGTGCTGCGCTTGATGGGGCGTAGCGGCGACGCGCAGCCCTTGTACGAAAGCTTGCTCGGCACCTGTCTGGCAGCTGAAGGGGAACTTGGCCTGGGCCAACTGGCCGCCGCCAAAAATGATAACGCCAGCGCTGCCACTCACCTTGAGCGTGCGGTGCAGATGGCCCCCACCGACGACAGGATGCGCAATGACCTGGGGGTCGTCTATCTCAATCAGCACCGGATCCCTGAAGCACGTTTTGAGTTCATGACCGCCATGGAGCTCAAGCAGGCAAACACACTGGCGGCACTCAATATGGTGACGCTGCTGATCTACCAGGATAACTGGAAATCGGCTGCCGAACTCGTGACCCGCGCCGACTTGAGCCCCAAGCAAGTCGTAGAGGCTCAAACCCGCGCGGAAAAACTCAAGGCCTCCGCCCAAAAAGTGGTGGCTACCGATGGCAATCGCAAGGCTGAGGTAGCCGATGCCTCCACCAGTGCGAACAAGTAGAACGCAAGAGGAGTCGAGATGAATACCAAACGGCTGTTGATCCTGTGCACGGCTTGCCTGTCCACCACTGCCTGGGCCATTGAGCCGGGCCCCTCTTCGCCGTATCAACAAGGCACCGAACAATGGTTGCAACTGCAGATTCGCGGTGTGGTTGCCTCCACTAAACTGCAAACCGCTTCGGCCACCGAACGTGACCTGGCCATGCAGCGCTGGCTGAATAGCTTCAACTACCCGATTCCGCAATATTTTGACCAGGATGCAGCGGGACAAATGACCATCGGCAACTGAGGCATGTCGATGGGTGATCAGCCTCTGGCGTAGTCCAGAGTGGCCTGGCTAAAAAGCCAGGCTCAATCACGAATGCAGGAAAAAACAGTCCAGGTTCTACAAGGTGGAGCAGGCGATTGGAGTGAATGCACTCCGTTTGCCTGCTCCACCCCATTCTTATGCAGTACAGCCTGCCTGTTCGACAGCAAGCCACTCCTGCTCACTTACCGAATACTCTGAGTACCCCGATCAAGGCTGGGCCGATAGCGACCAGAAAGAAGCTCGGCCATAGACAGAAAATCAGCGGAAATATCAACTTGGTGCCGACTTTCGCCCCCATCTCTTCGGCGGCTTGCGTACGCCGGTCGCGGAACTCATCGGCATAGATGCGCAAGGTGTCGGCCACGCTGGTACCAAAACGAATACTCTGTGCCAACAGGCTGACCAGCCCTTGTACGTCATCCAGGCCAGTGCGTACAGCCAGTTGCTTGAGCGCCTCGGTACTGGAAAGGCCCGCGCGGATTTGCGCATTGACCAGGGCCAGCTCTTCAGCCAGATCGACTTGACTGACCGACATCTCCTCGGCCACCCGCTCGATGGTCGTGGGCAAGGCCAGGCCCGACTCCACGCACACCACCATCAGATCCAGCGCATCCGGAAACGCGGCACGCAGCCGGCCTTGTCGCATCTGCTTACGCTTGGCGACATACAGCGCTGGCACCAACCATCCGATACCGGCCACCAAGACCACCAGCAGCAGCCCCAGTATCAGGGATACCTTGGGAATCATCGGCAACAGCAGCAGCGCAATACCCATCAATAACAGCGGCAACATCAAGCGTGCCGCCCAGTATATTTGCACCGCCGACGAGGAACGGTATCCCGCATGCATCAACAGGGTCTGGGTCACGGAAGTCTGTGCCGATTCGGCTGAGCCAAAGCGCTGGCCGACCCGTTCCAGCAACAGTTGCAGATTACCCGGGGCGTCCTGCCCGGTCGTGTTGCCTAAATGACCACGCTTGATCAGCGCCAGGCGACGCTGCACGGGATCCTGAAGCCCCATCATCAGCAAACTCACGGCGACGACCACAAGCCCCGTACTCAAACCGATCGCACCAAGGAACAACAGGCGAGCCAGCTCCTCGTTCCCCGTGGCCCGACTGAACAACCCGAGCAAAAAGTCCATGACCTGTACCTCCCGGTGGCGAACACCGCTTAAACCTGAATCCGGATGATTCTGCGTATCCAGAAAATTCCGATCAACATGGCGCAGAACGCCCCGATGATCAGCTTGTGGCCGGTGGGATCATTGATCAGCACAGGCAAGTAACTGGGGCTGGTGACTATGATCGCGATCGCCAGCACGAAGGGAATGGCCACCAGCACCCAGGCCGACATGCGCCCTTCCGCCGACAGGGTTTTGACTTTGCGCTGAAAGCGGAAGCGCCCGCGAATCAGCCGACTCAAACGCTCCAGCACCTCGGTCAGATTACCGCCGGTCTCACGATGGATCAGAATCGAAGTCACCAGCATCATCACCGTCATGCTCGGCATCCTCTCCAGCAGGCCGAGCATGGCCCGGCGCACATCGTTGCCATAGTTGATATCGGCGAAGGTCAGGCCGAACTCATGAGCGACCGGCCCCTTGTGCTCCTCGGCCACCAGGCGCAGGGTTTCGTTGAATGGGTGCCCGGCGCGCAGAGCGCGGCACATGGCATCCAGCGCATCCGGCAGGCCTTCCTCGAACGCAGCGAAACGCTTGCCACGGTCGCGAGAAATTTTCAGCAGTGGTACCCAGAACACTGCGAAGCCGGCCAGCAGCGCCATCCACCAGACTGACGAGATCATCCAGATCGAGATGCCTGCACAGGCGCCCAGGAACAGCCCGAGCAACAGCACCCGATAAGCACGATATTCATGACCGGATTGCTCGATCAGCTGTGTCAGGTTCGCCATAAAGGGCAACTGCTCGAGCGTGGCCTCCAGTGGCGACAAGCGCGTCAGGTACTTCTGCCTCAATACCGTTTGCATGTTGGGCAAATTATTGGCTTTTTCCATTACGTGCAGGCGGCCGCGGATGCGCTTGCGCATCTTGCCGGCCTCGCCGAATACCGGCACCGCCACCCCCTGGGACAGGAGGAAGACGGCGATAAACACCATGCCGAGGAACATCAGAATGAATTCACCGGGAACCTGGTTCATGGCTGCCGTGCCTCCATCCATTCAGGCCTGAACATCGTCAGCGGCAACTCGATGCCGCGCTTGGCCAGCACATCGCGGAAGGCGGGGATCATGCCGCTGGGCCGATAATCACCCAGCACTTCGCCGTTTTCGCCCATGCCATGGCGCGCAAAGGAGAAGATTTCGGTCATGGTGATGATCTCGCCTTCCATGCCATTGATTTCCTGCACACTGACCAGTCTGCGCTTGCCGTCCTCCTGGCGTTCCAGCTGGATCACCACATCAATGGCCGAAGCGATCTGCTGACGCATGGCCTTGATCGGGAAAGTAGCCCCGGTCATCGACACCATGTTCTCGACCCGCCCCAACGCATCGCGCGCGGTGTTGGCGTGGATCGTGGTGAGCGAGCCGTCGTGGCCGGTGTTCATCGCCGTCAGCATGTCCAGCGCCTCGACGCCGCGCACTTCGCCAATCACAATGCGGTCCGGACGCATCCGCAGGCTGTTGCGCACCAACTCCCGCTGGCTCACCTCGCCGCGCCCTTCGATATTCGAAGGCCGGGTTTCCAGGCGCACCACGTGAGGCTGCTGCAGTTGCAGTTCGGCCGAGTCTTCGATGGTGACAATCCGCTCGTTGTGCGGAATGAAACTGGACAGCACATTGAGCATGGTAGTCTTGCCACTGCCGGTACCGCCGGAAATCAGCACGTTCAAGCGCCCACGGACAATCGCCTTGAGCAGCAGGGCAATGGCCGGGGTCAACGTCCCCACCTGGATCAGGCTGTCGGTATTGAGCAGGTCCACCGCAAAGCGCCGGATCGACATGCTCGGACCGTCGATGGCCAGCGGCGGGATAATCGCGTTGACCCGCGAACCGTCCTTGAGCCGGGCATCCACCAACGGTGAGGACTCGTCGATACGCCGCCCGAGACTGGAGACGATGCGGTCGATGATGTTCAGTAAATGCTGATCATCGCGAAAGCGCACATCGGTGCGTTGCAGTTTGCCAAAGCGCTCGACATAGACCGAGGCATGACCGTTGACCAGAATGTCGGACACGCTGTGATCGGCCAGCAACGGTTCCAGGGGACCAAGGCCGAGCACCTCGTCGGTGATCTGCTTGATGATCAACTGGCGGCTGGACGTACTCACCGGTGCCGAATGTTCATCGAGCAGGCGTTGGCAAATATCGCGAATCTGCCGTGTGGCCTCAGCCTGTTCAAGGGAGTCCAGCAAGGACAGGTCCATGACCTTGAGCAACTGCTGGTAGATCCTTTCTCGCCACTCGGCCTCCACCGGGGTGACCTGACTTTTGGTTTCATAAAGAACGTCCGGCGTTGCACGCTCCCACGCCATCACTTCCTCTGCCGGATCCAGCTGGTCGTCACCTGGCTGGTTAGCCTGCGACGGGGCGGATTTAGCGGATTGTTTGCGCAAGCGGTTACGAAAGTCACTGATCATGGGTCACCCCCCGAAAAAACGGTTGAAGGCGCGTTTGAGCACACCTTTTTTTCCAACCACCTGGTTGCCGACCAGGTCATCGGCCACGTTGCGCAGGGCAGCGGTGATCGCCGCCTTCGGCGCATGCAGACCCAACGGCACGCCAGTGTTCTGACTCTGGCTGACCACGTTGAAGTCGTTGGGTAATTTCGCCAGGTTCGTGCAGCGCAGCGCTTCGCCGATATCTTTGAGGCTGACCGCCGCCGACTTGTCATAGCGGTTGACCACTATCTGCAGTTGATCCCCACGCACACCCAGGTCTTCGCGAAGCATCCGCACCAGGGAGCTGGCATCGCGCAGATGGCTGACGCTCTGCTGCACCACCACGTACACCCGATCCACCTGTTCCAGCACGGAGCCGGTGAGGTGGTCGATTTGCCGTGGCAGATCGATCACTACCCAGTCATAGCTGGCGCGGGCCAACTGCAACAGGGTGTCAAGTTGCTCGGGTTGGGCATCCTGCGGCAGACACAGCTCACCGGCCCGGCCACCCAGCACATGCAAGGTCGGGCTGAAGTGGCTGCAAAAACCCCGTAGCGCGACGCTGTCCATGCCGTCGATCTGATGCAACACCTCCAGATGGCTGTGAACCAGCGCCACATCCAAGTAATGCGTCACGCTGCCAAATTGCAGGTCCATGTCCAGCAACAGGGTACTGCCACCCTTCATGCTGAGCTGCTGAGCCAGGTTGCAGGCCAGCAAGGTTCCACCCGAACCGCCCTTGGCGTTCATCACGGCGATCAATTTCCCTACTGTCCCACTACCGGTCCGAACCTCCATGACCAGCCGATTCAAGGCGCCGACCAGTTCCGTCTCGGCAACAGGCTCCGGCAGCACATCACGGGCACCGGCCTGCATCGCCAGGCGCATGCCTTCCTGTTCGCTCAGCAGCCCGCACACCAACATCGGCGGACGCTCATGGGCCGGGCGCTGCAACAGTGCCGCCAGCTCTTCACGCCACAGGTGGCTGACGCGCAACAGCAGCAGATCGGGCATCCGGTCCAGGCCGTAGAGCGGGTCGACATGCCCATTGCTGACCAGGCGAGTGCTCACCTCCAGGCTGGGCATGCGTTGGCAGACGCTCTGCAGGTCGCGCAACGACGTGGCATCACGGCTGCTGATCAGCAACCTGAGCCCGGCTTTGCCGGTCGAACTGGAGAGTGGAGTGTCCCTGGTATTCAGCATGGCGTGATCTCCCCGGAATCGGAATGACGCCCGAGGCTTTCACGTGGCAACGTTGCCCTGAAGGCGGGCAAGGTAATGGGCACGCCAAACCCGGGAATGAACAGTTTGAAAACGAAGTTTTGCAGACTCAACTGGACATAGCGGATGGCACGAAAACCAGTGACGCTGACCAGGTCAGCGGGGTTGGCCACCAGCGCACCGTTTACGTCCAGATAGGTCAACGTCAGGTTGGTGGTGGCCAGATTGCCGATCAGCTGGCTCGTACCCGCGTCGGTCGCGGCATTGAAGATCGCTCGCCGCAACACCACCGGATCGCTGATATTGCACACCGCCGCCAGGCGCGTACCACGGCGTACGGCCTCATCCAGCGCATTGACCGTGAAGTACAGGCGGCCCATTTCCACCACGCCGAACAACAGCGTGAACATCAGCAGGCCAATGACGGCGAACTCCACCGTATAGGTGCCGTGCATGTGCTTTCTGTTCATCACAGGGCCCTCATCACGGTAGTGGCGACCAGCGGAATGCTCAGTGTAATCCGATTACCAAAAAAGCCGGGAAGCGATCCGGTGCAATTGCCAGCGCCAATCACCGGGCAGTACGTGTAAGTGATGGTGACCCGCACATGGTCGGTACCCACTGCGGCAACGACTACATTGCCAGTCGTCAACCCTGACACCACAGCGGTACCGGTGTTGGCCGGCACGCCATACACCGCCACGTTTTGCGTCTGGGTCAGTAGCGCATTGCTCACAGCGACCGCACCTAGCGTCGAGTCCCAGGCCTGGCTGGCGACGAAACGGTYGGCATCGCGGCTGGCCTGCAGCAGGACGTTGTACTGGTAGAGCATGCGGCCGAACTCACCGAAGGCCAGCAACAGCAACAGCAACACCGGCAGGACCAGGGTGAACTCCACAATGGCCAGGCCTTGCTGGCGCTGTGGATGTTTAAATCCGTGAAGTCTCATGACGCCTCCTACGAGTCAGTGCTCGGAGTGCCGCTGCCGTTGAGATAGGTTTTGTAGAGCTGAATGATCTGCGGGCCGGAATCGGTTGACGGCGAGGGGCCGGCCACGTTGTCGCCTTCGCACGTTTTCACGAACTGACCGAAGATCTGCGAGTCCGTGCCGCCGCCATCCATGGGCTGCACCACGAAATAGCAGCCGAAACCGAGGACGGGGATCGTGGTTGAACCGCCCTGTTTACCGGTGCAGTCACCCACCACGACTTTCAGCATCCGGCGCTCGAACACCCCATTGCCCTGACAGCCACTCCCCCCCGCCACACACGCGGCAACGCTCGCACGCCAGTCGTTGTAGTCCAGTATCGAGTTGCTGCCCGCCGTGAGATTGCCATTGCTCGAGGTGACGGCTTGTCCCTGGTACATCTTTTGTGGAGGGACGACTGAGTCGTCGTAAGTGATCGCGGGGGTGCTGGACGTAGTCACCAGATCCGGCGGATAGGCCGAGGCACTGACCTGCCCCTGATAGATGCCGAAGCGCGTATTCAGGCCTTGAGAGGTAGGGCCGACCTTGTTGCCAGGGGCGGTCTGGACATTTTGCCCCACATTGCGACAGACCTTGCCACCGCCGGCCAGATCTTCCTTGACCTGATTGCCGCCCGAGCCAAAATCGATCAGCTGAAAGTTACCTGGACCAATGGGAGACGAATTACCGGCAGCCGTCTTCAATACCTGCAAATCACCAAACTGGAAGCCCCAGAACATGCCTGCGCCCGGGTTATATTTAGTCGAGTCGCCACAGACCATCAAAGGCGCGAGATCGCAGGGGCTGGTAGGGCTGGGGCCTGCGGTGGCGATCGCCGCCACCGCTTTGGCTCCCGGACCGCCAGTGCCGAATGCCTGGGCGACGTTCCAGAAAAATCCCTTCAGGCTATAGCTCGGTACCGATACCCGAACGTATTTGGCATCCGCCGGCCCGGGATAGGAGAACGGACCATAGACGCTGCTTGCCAGTTCCACCACTGCAAATGCACCGGCATTGCCACCGACAGCCGTGGCCAATTCATTGTTGCCCGTGGCATTGGCATTCTGTACCAGCGTATTGAGCGCGGCGGTCTTCGTCGTGCTGGCACTGTTGATACCACCCGCCACCTGGCTCAGGGTCTTGGCGCCACTCAGGGCGGCGGCGTCCACTGCATTCTGCAGGCGCGTTTTGTTCAGCAGCATATGCCCGCCGTCCAAAGCCAGCGCCGCCATCATGGCCATCGCCGCCAACGAGATCACCATCAATACACTCACCGACCCTTCCTGGCGCCTTGGCGTCGAAGTGAACGGCCGCTGAATACGAAGATTCATCATCAAGCCCTCGATTGCCGATACTGATCCGGATCGGCTCCGCCAATGCCTGGGTGCCCAGGCGCCTCTACCGCCCTGTCAACGCATGTTCACTACACTGGCCTGGACTCCACGGATAATGGTGACGGCTCTGCGACTCTCTCCATTACCACGCGGCACTACGCGTTTTGGCTCTGTGGCGGTAGCCACCGCCATGACCGATGCGGCAGGCGTAACGGTCGCGATTTTTTTCTCGGCGTTCAGTGGGTTGCGCAAGGTCAACTGCAACTTCCCTTCCGTTTGCGCCGTGACCAGGGTTTCAGCCTCGGCGGTCGTCATCTCCAGCGTCACGGCGCGCACCACTACCGGTTGAGTCTTGTCGGTACCCGCGGTCTGATCCACCGCCAATACCCGCAGGTTCTCGAGGATGGTTCTGGACGTGGCGCTGTTACTGCCGGCATTGGTGGTTTTGGTTGCCAGTACATCGACCCGGTTACCCGGCAACAGGAATCCGCCAACGCCGACCACATCGTCCACGCGTACCGATATGGCGCGTTTGTCAGGTGTAATCAAAGAGGCCAGGGTGCTGCCCCCCAGGTGCTCGCTCAGACGTGCACCACGCACGATGTCGCCCCGCAGAATGTCGAACGTGGCGATCTTGCCCACGGCTTTTTCGCTGGCATCGAAGGCATCGTCCGGGATCGTATCCATGGGCATGCGTACAGTCGTGACCTGCTGGGCCTCGACCATCTGTCCGAATGGAATCTCTACCGTGGCGACCACCACGCTTCGCAGGTGGTCATCCGGGCTGGCATTGAGCCGCGCGCTCAGCCAGGAGTCGGCCATCCATGCAGCCCCAAGGCCCATGGCCAGAGAAACGCCTATCAGGGTAAGCGTACGAGAGCTCATGTCAGTATCTCCGTTTCAAAGAAAGTCGAGCTGGACGAAGTAGTTGTGCCAGGCCCATTCCAACTCTTTCGGTGACAGTGGTCCGGAACCGCCGATATAACGCTGGCGATCGAGCGCCATGTTCAGGAGATCGCGGGGATGGCAGGGCACCAGGGGCATGCCTTCGCTTGCATACAGCCTTTGCAGCGCATAACGCACCAGCAGCGGGTCATAGGAAATGCCCAGACGCTCGCTTTCCATACGCCAGATCTTTTCGTACTGCTCGGGCTTCAGGTAACCGAACTGCAGCTTGTAGCCAATCCGGCGCAGGAAGGCCTCATCGGCCAGTTCCAGGGGATTGAGGTTGGTGGAAAACACCAGAATCAGATCGAACGGCAGCTCGCAATGCCGACCGCCGCCCAGGTTGAGGAAATCGCGTTTCTCTTCCATCGGGACGATCCAGCGATTGAACAGTTCGGCGGGGGCCATGCGCTGGCGCCCCATGTCGTCGATGATGAACAGGCCATTGCTGGCCTTGAGCTGCAAGGCGGCCTGGTATTGACGGGTAAAGGGGTCATAGCGAACGTCCAGCTGTTCCATGCTCAACTCACCGCCCGTGATGACGATCGGGCGTTTGCAGCGCAGCAGTCGACGGTCGATCCCTTCGTTGAGCATCAGATTGTTCTGCTGGGCATTTTCATCGAGCCGCTGATGCACCTGCGGGTCATAGATCTCGATCACCGACTCGTTGATGACGATGGCATGAGGGACCCAGATGGCCTCGGCGAACAGACGGATCAGCCGACTGCTGACATATGTCTTGCCGGTACCCGCGGGGCCATAAATCATGATCGCGCGCCCGGAGTTCATCGCCACACCCAACTGATCGAGCATCTCCTCCGTGAGCACTACGCCAGCCAGGGCATTGCGCATATCGTTGGCGTTGATGCGACCATGGTGAATGGTCTGCAGTTTGATCAGGGAACGGTAAGCACTCACCGGGAAGGGTGCCGCACCGATATAGCCACTTCGCGACAGGGCATCGCGGGCGACACTGCGACCACGCTCGGTCAGGCCATAACGCAACATCTGCCCGCCCGTTTGACTCACCTGGCCCAGCACTTCGACACGGCCATCCTTGCGCAGAAACGCCAGGACCTCTTCAAGTACCGCGCCGGTCAGCGCCAGGCGGTCCACCAGTCGCGACATGTCCAGTACACCGGCATCAAACAAATGTTTGCACACCAACTCGCCGAGAAAACTGTCGGTCAGACCGGTTTCGCGGATTGTGCACGGCTGAGGAGCCAGTCGCTGCACCGCTTCCCGCGCATTGGGGAAAGCATCAGTATCAACCATGACGTGCATGACTAATCTCCCAACCCACTGGCAACGAGTTGCCAGCAGGCGCTGTTCAAAGTGCCCCACCGGCAACCAGTTGCCAGTAGACGCTGCTCAAAGTGCCGATCAATATTGCAATCGTATAAGGGAAAGGTTTGCCGGCTACTTCATCTGAAGCGGGCGCAAAATAGGCCTGCGCTCTCAGAATCAACCAATAGCGCCCCACGGTCTGAGACAATTGACCACGAAACAGCACGATCAGAAAACCGCACACGCCACCGGCGATCAGGCTGAACATTGCAGCCCACAATGCGTAGTGAAACGGTAGAAAACTACCGACCATGGCCATCAATTTGACGTCGCCGGCAGCCATGCCCCCCAAGGCGTACATGGGCAGAAACAGCGCAAAACAGATCAGGATGCCCAGTAGGCTGTCACCCAACCCGCTGACACCACCCGAATAAATTTGACCGACCAATCCCAGGGAAAGTCCCAACAAGACCAGCATGTTGGGAATACGGTGGCGAAGCAGATCGCTCACCACCGCCACGCCCAAAAGTCCTACCAGTAAAACAGTCGATACCATCAGTTCCGTGGACATGGCGTGTCTCCCTACTGGGATTAGTCGTTAGCACGCAACGTTGCTATTGGCGGCCTGACACAGTGCTGTGATTTGAGTAGTCACCGCACCTCCAACTTTCAAGAAGATTGCGGCGACAGCCACCGTAATCAAACCGCCCGCCACTGCGTATTCCACGATGGTCAGGCCATCCTCGTCTTTGAAGAACGCCAGCCCCAATGTTTTAATTTTCTGCAAAGTCATTTTGCGCACCTCACTTCAGCAGTCATAAGTCTCAGAACTACACTGGCAGGGACAGCGCGAAATCCATTGAGTAATCCGGCAGCTCTATCAGCAAATCAATAACAACCGGTTGCTCCATGGACGTCGCATGTCCCCACACCCAAAGTTGGTTAAGGGCACGCAACGTTGCCATTGGCAGCCTTGCACAGCGCTGTGATTTGGGTAGTCACCGCGGTTCCAAGCTTCACGAAGATTGCGGCGACAGCAACCGTAATCAAACCGCCGGCCACCGCATACTCCACAATGGTCAGACCATCTTCGTCTTTGGCAAATTTCACTACCGAAGCCTTGATTGTTTGCATGATCATTTTGCCCACCTCACTCGAATGTTGTTTTTTCTGAGGCAGTACTTTCTGCGCTGCCTGATGTAACCCTAGTCAGGGGCAAGGCATGGGCGTTAGTAAGATTTTGCACATCGCTAGGACTTTTTTGCGGGGTGGCCAAATACGGGTCATTGGCCTTTGCAGAAGTCATGGGAGGGGTAAACAAGGCGTGGCAAAGCAATGGCGATTATCAATAATTCACAAGCGACAAACGGTTCAACCCGGGCTCGTCGAAAACACACCAACAAACACTCGCCCGAGGCTGCCTTCCAGGCAACCTATATAGCGAAAGCAACTAAAAATCGTCTTTCCTATCAGGATTAAATCTGCAAAGTGATGGCACCTTGGCAATACTCCTTAGCTAAGAGAGTCACCAAGAACCCCAGAGTAGAGACATGACGTCCAATTTGACCAAAAGGCCATCGCTCCTGTGGTTCGATCTGACTCATGATCGGTCCACGAAAGAACTCATCGCGCAGTTCGAGAGTACCTGCGACTGCAGACTGGCGAAAAACTCCGTGCTGCCCATCGCGGAACTGGCAGACATGATCTGCGTCCATTTTGATCGCCCCGACACTCCAGGCTTGAGGCTATTGCTGGAGATCAAACGCACCACCCCCACCATCCCGATCACCATGTTCACCGTGCAACACTCGGAGGAACTGGCTGTATGGGCCATGCGCTCCAGCGTATGGGAATACATGGTGCTCCCGCTCTCGACCACCGAGAGGAATCGTTACCTGACGGCGGTGGTGCAGCTCTGCGAGCTGCGCCGAAATGCCCACGGCCGGGGCAACTCATCGCAGATCGACCACTCCCCGACCCTGCCGGAAAGCATCCGGCTGACCTCGGGACACCAAAAACACCAGGCGCTGAGCAATGTCATGCTGTACATCGAACAGCACTTTCGTGACAGCATCGATCAGAGGGAATTGGCGCAGCGCTGCGGCATGACGACATTTCGCTTCAGCCGCCTGTTCAAGGAGGCCAATGGGCTTGGCTTCACGGATTACATCCTGGACAAGCGCATGAACTTCGCCAAGGATCTGCTCGACAACAGCCAGATGCCGATTACCAGCATCGGTTATGAGGCCGGCTTCAAGGATCCTTCCTACTTCGCTCGTGCCTTCAAGCAGTTCGCCAACTGCACACCCAGCGAATACCGCGTGGCACGCCAAATCAAAGCGGCTGCCGCTGCGCAACCGGTGCAGGATGACAAAACCATTGAAGCGCTCGAAAGCCTGGTACAGAGCCTCAGCGGTTGATCCGGTTTTTTACGCGCAAACGAAAACGCCGCTCAATGAGCGGCGTTTTCGTTAAATATGGAGCGGGAAACGAGACTCGAACTCGCGACCCCGACCTTGGCAAGGTCGTGCTCTACCAACTGAGCTATTCCCGCAAATGGCGTCCCCTAGGGGACTCGAACCCCTGTTACCGCCGTGAAAGGGCGGTGTCCTAGGCCACTAGACGAAGGGGACACGCTACCCGGAACACATGGTGTGTGTTTCGGTGTCCAGAGCCGCATCCGAAGACTTGGTTCTGGTTTCACTCAGCCCTGCCCGAAAGCAACGCTGTTTAAAATTGGAGCGGGAAACGAGACTCGAACTCGCGACCCCGACCTTGGCAAGGTCGTGCTCTACCAACTGAGCTATTCCCGCATTGGCGTCCCCTAGGGGACTCGAACCCCTGTTACCGCCGTGAAAGGGCGGTGTCCTAGGCCACTAGACGAAGGGGACACACGTACAACATTCACTCCCTGCTTCGTTTCGCTGTGTGCTTTACGCTGCAAGTGGCGCGCATTCTATGGATGGATTGAGAGGTCGTCAACCCCCTGATATAAATTTATTTAAATCAATGACTTCGCCCTGCTTTTGGGAGCCATTGCGGTTTTTCCGCTGCCCGGCGTTTGACGCCTATATTCTGGCACCCGCCAAGACGTTATAGTTCACCCAATGATGGCACTTTGTATATCTGGTGCCATCATTTATAGAAACGGGGCTGCGGCCGATATAAGCACAAGCATGTCCGATCCAACCCGTCGTGCGGGCCTGGGCGCTCAAATGCCAAGCCACCCGACTCGCATGCGCAACCTATAAAGAGGTCTTACCGGTGACGCCACTCATGATCACCCTGCTCGTCGTAGCCGGGATCGCCCTGTTGATCGCCATTGGTTACATGAACCATGTGCTGGAAAACAACAAGCTGGAAAAGGCCCGTACCAAGATCGAGCTCAATGATCGTCTGCGTCGCTGCGGCGAAATCACCGAGACGTTCCCCGGCCAACTGATGACCCCGGCACTCAAGCTGTTGTTGGCCCGCCTGGAACTGAACGTCTGCCAGCGCTTGCTCAACCTGGAAAAATCCAGCGCCAACCTCAAGGCTCGGATCGTCGAATTGGAAGCCCTTGTCGGCCAGGGTGAATCCATCCCGGTCAACAATCCGCCGGCACCGATCCAGACCGAAGCCAAGGCCAAGGATGTACGCTTCCTGCTCGAAGCCCTGCACGGCCAGATCACCCGCGCGGCACAGGACGGCTTCCTGGCCCCCAACGAGGCCAAACGCTGGATCCGTGAAGTGCGCCACATCCTCGTGCTGCTGCACATCGAGTTCTTCAACAACCTCGGCCAGCACTCCCTGCAACAGAACCAGCCCGGACAGGCTCGCCTGGCATTCGAACGCGGCGTGCAATACCTGCGCAAACAACAGGAACCACAGGTTTACGCCGAGCAACTGGAATACCTGGAAAAGCTTCTGGCCCGTGCCAATGACCAGGTCATGGATCGCATTGCGCCGGTCGAAGGCGAAGTCAACCAGTTGACCGAAGGCCTCAAAGACGTCGAGGCCGACGCGGACTGGAAAAAGAAAGCGATCTACGACTGATCAGCGAAAACACAAAAGCCACCGAGAGGTTTATGCCGATCAGTTAAGGGTTTGAACACTGCAATCCTTGTGGGAGCGAGCTTGCTCGCGATAGCGACGGGTCAGTCAACATTGATGTTGAACATTAGGCCCCCATCGCGAGCAAGCTCGCTCCCACAGGTTTCGTGTGTTAACTGATCAGTATTAACCGAGAGGTGGCTTTTTTGGTTTGTACCGAAGATCATTTCAAAGCCTGAAATGCCCCACCATCCCCTTCAGCTCAACCCCCAGTTGCGCCAACTCAATACTGGACGCCGCATTGCCCTGCATCGCCAGCGATGACTGGTCGGCACTGGCGCGAATGCTGGTGACACTGCGGTTGATCTCTTCGGCCACCGAGCTCTGTTCCTCGGCCGCCGCGGCGATCTGCTGGTTCATCTGCTGGATCAAGGATACCGCCGCCGCAATGCTTCCCAGCGCACTCTCGGTCTGCAATGCGTCGCTGACCGCCAGCTTCACCAACTCGCCACTGCTCTGGATCTGCTGCACCGACGACTGCGCCGCCGAGCGCAAGGCGCTGACCAGGCGTTCGATTTCCTCGGTCGATTGCTGGGTTCGCTTGGCCAATGCACGCACTTCATCGGCCACCACGGCAAAGCCCCTGCCCTGTTCGCCGGCCCGGGCCGCCTCGATCGCCGCGTTCAACGCCAGCAGGTTGGTCTGCTCCGCCACGCTCTTGATCACACTCAACACCGTGCCGATGTTCTGGATTTCCGCACTCAGGCTTTCGATGCTCGAACTGGCCGAGGTGGCTGAGTCCGCCAACTGCTCGATCCGCGCCATGCTCTGGCGCACCACCTGCTGGCCACTTTCAACCTTGCCGTCCGCTGTTTGCGCGGCCAACGCGGCTTCTTCCGCATTGCGCGCGACATCATGCACCGTGGCCGTCATCTGATTCATTGCAGTGGCGACCTGTTCGGTTTCCTCCTTCTGCGAACTGACCTCAAGATTGGTCTGTTCCGTCACCGCCGACAGCGACTGGGCGGAAGTCGCCAACTGTTCGATACCCGACTGCAAGCCGCTGACGATATGGCTGAGCCCCGCGCCCATTTGTTGCATTGCCTGCATCAACTGACCGATTTCGTCGCGGCGGGTCACGTCAATGGTCGCACTCAAATCCCCCGAGGCAATCTGCTGCGCCACCTGAATCACACTGCGCAGCGGTGCCACGATCAACCGGGTAATGAACCACGCGGCAACCAGCCCGACCAGCAAGGCCAGGGCGGAAGAGCCAATGATCAGCAGCGAGTTCTTTTTCAGTTCAGCCTGCATCGCCTGGTCTTGCGCGACATAAGCCTGATCCACCCGCTCGACCACCTGGGCTGCGCGTTGGTGTAATTGCTGATAGACGGTTTTTTCCTGTTCCAGCAGGCCGGTGTACTCAGCGAGCTTGTCACTGAAACTGGCGATATGACCCATCACCTCATTGAGGACGGTCTGGTAACCCTCATCCTTGACCGTGGTCTTGAGCTGCTCGGCCTGGGTCAATGCCTGGCTGGCCTGTTCGATCTTGCCCTGCCCGGCGCTGTCGTCGCCTTTGCGGCTTTGATCCAGGCGCACGCGAGCTTCATTCATGGCTTGCAACATCAAGCGTGAAACCTGGCTGACCTGGCTGGCCTGCTCGAGGAATTGCGCACCGTCCTTACCTTCGGAATCTTTCAGGGTATAGGCGCCGTCATCGGCGAGCCCAGACTGCAATACATCAAGATTATTGGCCACGCTGGACACCGACCAACTGGCCATTTCCAGCGCCAGGTCCTTGGCCTGGGTGAGCGAGACAAACTCGTCGAAGGCCTTGCGATAGGCACCCAGGGACTGCTCGACATCGTTCATCACCGGCACGTTGGCCGCAGACGCGGCCTTGAGCTGGCCGGCCAGGGCGATCAGGCCATCGACGCCCTCGTGCAGGGCATCGACGGTTTTCGGATTGCCGTGCAAGGCGTACTCCTGCTCCAGCAGCCGCACCTTGAGCAAACCGCTGTTGAGCGATGACATTTGCTTGAGCCCGTCGAAGCGCTGGCTGATGGTTTGCAGGGACCACACGCCAATGCCCGCTACCAGCGCAGTCAACAACAGCACCAGGACAAACCCGATACCCAGTTTTTTCGCCATACCGAGGTTGGCAAAACGTCCTTGCACGGCCGAATTCATTGCTCTTAGTCCCCTGCCAAAGTCTGTAGACGCAGATTCGCAACGGGCCAGTAGCAACACAAGGCTCTGGCGCCGGAATAATGGCAAAAAGCTACATCAACGTCGTTTTCAGAACGCTTGAGGTCGATCCCGGGCAGTGGCCTGAAAGAGCGCACGGGCACGCGGGTCGCAGGCATAGGCCACGTTGATACGCTGCCAGTCACTGGCCTCACCCGAAGGGGTGAAGGCGGTCTTCGATGACAGCAGTACACCCAGGCGCCGTGCCTGGGTTCGCACCTGATCGTAGTCGGACATCCGTGATCGAGCCCAGATGAACAGGCCTCCCGCCGGCTTGCCGAAAACTTCCCATTCGGCATCTTCGAGCAATTGCAACACCGCCAGCCGGTCGCTGTTCAAGCGTTGGCGCTGACGCTGCACCAGTTTGCCGTAGGCACCGTTAGCCAACAGGCACGCCAGCACCGACTCGCAAAATCGTGAGGCGCCCATGCCACTGATCATCTTGACTTCGGCCAGACGCGTAATGACTTCAGAGCCGGCCACCACGAAACCGACCCGCAAGGAACTGCTGAGGGTCTTGGAATAGCTGCCCACGTAGATCACGTTGTCGTCCAGCGCAGCCAGTCGCGTAGCGCAACCGCTGCGCAAATCCGCATAAACGTCGTCTTCGATCACCTGCACGCCAAAGGTCCTGGCCAGCTGCAGCGCGCGGCGCGCTACCGCCGGTGCAAGGCTGCTGCCGGTCGGGTTGTGATAGAAGCTATTGATGACCAGCCCCTGAGGCCGGTGTTTGACCAGCACCGATTCGAGCACGTCCACGTCCGGCCCCCGCGGTGTTCGCGGCACCTCGACCATGTGGACGCCGTGCAGCCTGAGCAGATCGAACAGCACCGGATAACCGGGACTCTCCACGACCACACAGTCACCGGCCTTGAACAGTGTCCGCACAATCAGGTCGAGCCCCTGACTGGCCCCCGCCGTGGTCATGATCCGGTTGTCCTGCACCGGGATATACAGCTGCCTGAGGCGCTTGAGTATCTGTTGTCGCAAGGCTGGCAAACCCAGCGGCGTGCTGTAGTTGAACAGGCTGGCCGTATCGGTACGACTGACTTGCCGAATCGCATAAATCAGATCGTCGGTCTCGCGCCAGCTTTCAGGCAGCCCGCCACAGCCGAGCCTCAACTCACTCGAACAGGGCCCGTACTCAGGCTCAGCCCCCTCGAGCCACGCAGGCTCGTACTTCGCAACCGTGGCCAATGCCGGGTCGGCAACCCTATAGCCAGCCCCATGACCTGACACCAGCATCCCCTGCGTCACCAGGCGTTCGCAGGCCTGCGTGACGCTTGACTGACTGAGCAAATTGATCCACGCAATCTGTCGCACCGAAGGCAGGCGCGTACCGGGCGATACCCCACTGGAACGAAGCCAGCAGGTCAGCGCGTCAACAATTTGCTGTACGACGGGCACCAGCGCCTGTCGGTCGATTCTCAATTCCATGAGCAAGCAAACTCCTGTTGATTTTGCGAGCAGCAGTTAATCACAGGAGTGTTCGAATACATGTGCGACAACGCCGCCAAAACCCATTGCTCTAATCATTTGAAACACATTGCATGATCCCGTTGCGTCCCCCCATAAAACCAGCCATCTCAGCGACGAAAAAAGCTGTGGGAGCGCTGCTCGCGAAAGCGGTGTGTCAGCCAACGTTAATGTCGACTGATACGCCCTCATCGCGAGCAGGCTCGCTCCCACAGATTGCAACTTTTCCTTAGCGATGCATTGCTTCAGAACGCTGTTACGCCACCGTCCACGGCCAATGAGTGCCCCGTGGTGAACGCCGCGCCATCGCTGCACAGGTACAGCACCGCGCTGGCGATCTCTTCGACTTTGCCGATGCGACCGACCGGATGCATGGCGTTGGCGAACTCGCCTTTTTTCGGGTCGGCTTCATAAGCGCGACGGAACATGTCCGTGTCGATCACCGCCGGGCACACCGCATTGACCCGGATCTTTTTCTTGGCGTACTCGATGGCCGCCGACTTGGTCAGGCCGATCACCGCATGCTTGGAGGCGGCGTAGATGCTCATTTTCGGCGCGGCCCCGAGGCCGGCCACCGATGCCGTATTGACGATCGCGCCGCCCCCTTGCGCCAGCAGCAGCGGCAATTGGTATTTCATGCACAACCAGACGCCTTTGACGTTGACGCCCATGATCGCGTCGAACTCGTCGAGCGTACCTTCGGCCAGCTTGCCTTTCTCGATTTCGATGCCGGCATTGTTGAAGGCATAGTCGAGGCGACCGTAAGTATTGATCACCTCCTCCATCAGATTTTTTACATCGCTTTCCAGGGTAACGTTGCAGCGCACGAAGGTCGCTTCGCCACCGGCTGTACGAATCAGCGCCACCGTGCCCTCGCCGCCCGCCACGTCCATATCGGCCACCACGACCTTCAGGCCCTCGGCGGCAAATGCCTGGGCGGTCGCGCGGCCGATACCGGCCGCCCCGCCAGTTACCACAACCACCTGGCCGGAAAACGTCATGCTCATTGTTATGTCCTCGAAGAGAAGAAAGCGGGGAATCGCGCAGGACCAATCTAGCCATGGAGAACTTGAACACGGCAGCACTATCAAGGCTCCGGTTGGGCGCCCATGAGTTGCAGTGATGGAACGGTCGTACCAACTATCACTGCACTGGATCAACGTGCATTCGCCACATCAGCCGAACTTGCGGCATCGTCGCTGACCGGCTATCAACAAAGCTTCATTCATCTTGAGCGCCTGCCATGACCTCCCAGACCAATCGCCAATTCCTGCTCGCCAAACGTCCGGTTGGCGCGGCGACCCGCGAGACATTCACTTATCAGCAAATTCCGGTCGGCGAGCCGGCGGCGGGCCAGATCCTGGTCGAAAACCAATACCTGTCACTGGACCCGGCCATGCGTGGCTGGATGAACGAGGGTAAGTCCTACATCCCGCCAGTCGGGCTCGGCGAAGTCATGCGCGCCCTGGGTGTGGGCAAAGTCATTGCCTCGAACAACCCGGGGTTCGCGGTCGGGGATTACGTCAACGGCGCCCTGGGCGTGCAGGATTTCTTCCTCGGCGAGCCGCGAGGCTTCTACAAGGTCGATCCAAAACTGGCACCTCTGCCACGTTACTTGTCGGCACTGGGCATGACCGGGATGACGGCGTACTTCGCCCTGCTCGACGTCGGCGCTCCGAAGGCCGGTGACACCGTGGTGCTGTCGGGTGCGGCCGGCGCCGTGGGCAGCATTGCCGGGCAGATCGCCAAGATCAAAGGCTGCCGGGTGGTGGGCATCGCCGGCGGCGCGGACAAGTGCAAGTTCCTGATCGATGAACTGGGTTTCGATGGTGCTATCGACTACAAGAGCGAAGACGTCCTCGCCGGCCTCAAGCGCGAGTGCCCGAAAGGTGTCGACGTATATTTCGATAACGTCGGTGGCGACATTCTCGACGCGGTGTTGAGCCGCCTGAACATGAAGGCGCGGGTGGTGATTTGCGGTGCCATCAGCCAGTACAACAACAAGGAGGCGGTCAAGGGCCCGGCTAATTACCTGTCGCTACTGGTCAACCGCGCGCGCATGGAAGGTTTCGTAGTGATGGACTACGCCGCCCAATACGCCAGCGCTGCACAGGAAATGGCCGGCTGGATGGCCAAGGGGCAGCTCAAGAGCAAGGAAGACATCGTCGAAGGACTGGAGACCTTCCCGGAGACGCTGATGAAATTGTTCAACGGCGAGAATTTCGGGAAGTTGGTGTTGAAGGTTTGACACCAAACCAATGTAGGAGCGAGCCTGCTCGCGATGGCGGTGTATCAGCCAGCATAAAGGGACTGATACGCCCTCATCGCGAGCAATCGAGCGTCGACCGGCTGCTCCCACAGGTTTAGCGGTGTTTAAGCGAGTTCGGCCACGACCGAAGCCAGCGCCTTGGCCGGATCCGCCGCCTGGCTGATCGGACGACCGATCACCAGATAGTCGGAACCGGCATCCAGCGCCTGACGTGGCGTCAGGATGCGGCGCTGATCGTCCTGGGCGCTGCCCGCCGGGCGAATCCCCGGGGTCACCAGTTGCAGCGACGGATGCGCCGTTTTCAGGGCATGGGCTTCCAGGGCCGAGCACACCAGGCCATCCATCCCGGCTTTTTCCGCCAAAGCGGCCAGGCGCAGTACCTGCTCCTGGGGCTCGATGTCCAGACCGATGCCCGCCAGGTCTTCACGCTCCATGCTGGTCAACACGGTCACGCCGATCAGCAACGGTTTCGGACCGCTGCGCTGATCCAGCACTTCACGGCACGCAGCCATCATGCGCAGACCGCCGGAGCAATGCACGTTGACCATCCACACGCCCATTTCCGCAGCCGCCTTGACGGCCATCGCGGTGGTGTTCGGGATGTCGTGGAACTTGAGGTCCAGGAACACTTCGAAACCCTTGTCGCGCAGGGTGCCGACGATTTCCGAGGCGCAGCTGGTGAACAGTTCCTTACCGACTTTGACCCGGCACAGCTTCGGGTCCAACTGATCGGCCAGCTTCAGTGCGGCGTCACGGGTAGGGAAATCCAGGGCGACGATGATAGGAGTCTGGCAGGCGGACATGAGTGGGCTCTCAGGCAAGTCGAAATCGGCGCGCATTGTAGCGGAACCAGCGCCGCTGCGGGACCCGATGATCGGTAAATCGTCGAGACGGTTCCGGCAAGACTAGCCCTCGAGGCGAATGTGTCGAGCTCGATACATACACGACACGCCCGCAACACCTGGGCCCGCTACCCTCGGCAACCGCAACATGCACCTGATACCGCAACAGAACCTGTGTGGAGCGGGCTTGCTCCGGGCAGCGTTCCGACCAAGAGGCCCCAAGCAGAATACAAATTTCAGGGCCGGCGATCTTCAACCCGTGCCTGAGTCTTGCTCCAGTCGATCAATAGGCTGTAGGCCACCGCCAGCAACGTCGGGCCGATGAACAGGCCGATAAAACCAAAGGCAATCAACCCGCCAAACACCCCAAGCAACACAATGACCAGCGGCAAGTTACCGCCTCGGCTGATCAGGTACGGCTTGAGCACGTTGTCGACACCGCTGATGACGAATGTGCCCCAGATCCCGAGGAATATGGCCATCCCGTACTCGCCTTTCCAGGCCAGCCACGCGGTCGCCGGAATCCATACCAGCGGCGGGCCCATCGGGATCAGGCTGAGCATGAACGTCACAATGCCGAGCACCAACGCACCCGGTACGCCTGTAATCAGGAACCCGATCAGCGCCAGGATCGCCTGGGCCGCCGCGGTGCCGATCACACCGTTCACCACCCGCTGTACCGTGCCCGCCACCAGTTCAATGTAGTAGCCGGCCCGTTGACCGATCAGCCGCTCCAGCAACGTGTGGACAAACGCCGCCAGGCGCGGCCCGTCGCGATAGAAAAAGAATACGAAGACGATGCTCAGGGTCAGTTCGAGAATACCGCCGCCGATCTGTGCGCTGCGCGCCAGCAACCAGTTACCCACCTGCCCCAGATAAGGCTTGAGCGACATCATCATCGCCGCGCCCTGCTCATCGATGCTGTTCCAGATCCCGACCAGCCGCTCGCCCACCAGGGGAATCGAACCCAGCCACACCGGTGCTTCGGGTAGCCCCTCGACCTGCGCATCCTTGATGAATGCCGTGGCATCGCGCACATGATCGGCAAGGTTGAAACCCAGCCACACCAGCGGTGCCGCTACCAGCACCATCCAGCCCAGCGTCAGCAATGCCGCCGCCAGAGACTCGCGGCCATTGAGCCAACGGGTCAACAAGCGCATCAGCGGCCAACTGGCAAATGCCAGGACCGCGCCCCAGAACATCGCCGACCAGAACGGCGCCATCACCCAGAAACTCGCGCCGAACAGCACCACGAGCAGGATCTGCACCAACAGGCGATCGTTATTGATCATCAAAAGTCTCGAAAAAGTCAGTCAGCAAAAGAGTAGGCGAACGCAGCGTGCACGCTCGCCCGGTACAGCCTAGCGCAATAGCTCGATGTGCAGGCCAGAGCCTTCGGCACTGCCGGTTTCCAGCCGCGCGGCACGCACGCCCTGGCCAATCAGGGCCTGACGCCAGGCTTCGGCGTTCGCTCCGGAAATACTGACCCGCAAAGTGGTGTCCAGATTCAGTCCGCGAGAAATCAGGCGTAGCCAGGTCTCGTCAGGTACGCTGTTCAACGTGGAAAAATCGAGCTCACCGGTGCTCCTGAGTTCACGCAGCAAGGTCGCGGAGCTCGGCAATAACTCACCCAGCGGTGCCGAAGCGTCGAACTGCTCGACATGCAGGTAGGCTTTGCGATTACCGCGGGTGATGCTGTACAGCGCGACGAGCGTGTTGTCCCGTGGAGCGGCAAGTCGCAGCAGCAAATAGGCTTGTTGATCGTCGGCGCCGTACAGCTTGGCGTTGCCGAAGACTTGATTGGCCCAGAGGCTGCTTTCGCCGCAATCGCGCGCCTGGCACCAAAAAAGCAACCCGGCGCCCTGTTGTTGCAAGGCCTCGCGGGCAGCGGTGAATGCCTCGATGGATGAATGTTCAGGTGGCAACTCGTAGGTCACCGAAGTGACGTTGCCGCGGGCACTGACCTGACTGTCGAAACGTAACTGGCCACTGATTTTACGAATCGAACCCAACGGGTAGATCCGCTCCAGTTCGGCGGCGGGACGATAATCGACAATCCGGGCGTCGACCATGCGCGGTACTATCGGCAGGTCCTGACTGCCCGGAACATCGGCGGCGAACAACATGGGACTGAAACTGCACAGCACCAGCAAACTGAATGAACGCATGGATAGACTCATCGGATCAGCATGGCCTGGGCACCCTTGATGACACTGGCTTCATCGGCGCGTTGCGGTACCTGCAGACCACGCTGCACCGCCGGCCGAGCCTCCAGGGTCGCCATCCAGCGCTGCAACGCCGTCAAGCCCTCCACCGAGACGCCCGACCACTCGTAGCCGCGCACCCAGGGAAAGGTGGCGATGTCGGCAATGCTGTACTGATCGGCGAGGAACTCCACGCTTTGCAAACGCGTGTCGAGCACTTCGTAGAGGCGGCGGGTTTCATGCTGATAGCGGTCGATGGCGCCCTGGAGTTTTTCCGGAAAGTAGCGGAAGAACACGTTGGCCTGACCCTGCATCGGGCCGATGCCCCCCATCTGGAACATCAGCCACTGCAATACCAGCGAACGTCCCTTCGGGTCGCTCGGCATCAGTTTGCCGGTCTGTTCAGCGAGGTAAATCAGGATGGCGCCGGATTCGAACACGGCGAAATCGCCGTTGGCGCGGTCGACAATTGCCGGAATCCGGCCATTGGGGTTGATCTTGAGGAAGTCCGCGGACTTCTGCTCCTTTTTGTCGAAACTCAGGGCATGCACCGTGTAGGGCAGGCCGAGTTCCTCGAGCACGATAGAGACCTTGTGGCCATTCGGGGTCGCAGCGGTGTAGAGATCTATCATGGTTGTCTCCCATTTCAACCCGCCCAGCCTCGACAGTTGCCCGACGCAAGTCAAGGAATGGCGAAGAACCGATTGAAACAGTCTGCGACAAGATCGGCACCGGACTCGTCATTCAGGTGCAAATGGTGGCCGCCTGGCAGCTGTTCCCGGCTAAAGGGTAGACGCTCCAGCAATTCCGGGTGTTTGGCGAGCATGCCGTCGGCGGCAACCACCAGTGTTGCAGGACACTTGACCCGCTGGACGAAGGCCATGGCCTGTTCGGTGGTAAGACGCAGCGGCGATGGCAACGTGAGGCGATTGTCGGTGCGCCAGGTGTAACCGCCCGGCACCGGCATCAAGCCCCGCTGGGCCAGCAACTCGGCGGCTTCGCGGCTGACCGCGACTAAACCTTTCATGCGCGCTTCGATGGCTCGGTCGAGGGTGTCGTAGACCGGTTTGCGCTTTTCCCGCAGATCCAGTTGCGCTTGCAGGGCCATGCCCATTCGCTCGGCAGCGTTTTCACCTTTGTCTGTAGGAGGAATGATGCCGTCGATCAACGCCAGGTGGGTGACCCGCTCGGGCATCGCCCCGGCGATGATCAGCGAAGCGATGGCACCCATCGAATGCCCCATCAGCGCAAATTTGCGCAGTCCAAGCTGTTCGGCGACCTGCAGCACATCGTGGGCGTAGTCCCACATGGCGTAACCGGCTCCCGGCGGGCGATGCCCGGAATGACCATGACCGGCCATGTCCAGGGCGATGATGCGCAGGCCTTTGAGCTTCGGCGCCAGACGGGCAAAGCTGTTGGCGTTGTCCAGCCAGCCATGCAGGGCAATGACCGGCAAACCGTCTTCGGGACCAAACAGGTGCGCCGCCAGTTCGATGTGCGGCAGGCTCAGGCGGACCTCTTCGACGACGTGGCTCATGCGCATTCCTGTTGTCGACGGCCGTCCCAGCGGTAGAACAGGCCTTTGAGCATTTCAGCGGTATCAAGGGGACGTTCGAGCGGAAACATGTGGCCGCCGGGCATGGTCAACGACTCGCCCAACGGCAGGCGGTCGACTGAACTTGCGTGATGGCGCATCACCACGCGGCTGTTGTGCCCGCGAACCACCGCCAGCGGCACTTGCAACTGCCGGGTGCTGCCCGGGCTGGTATGCGGCACGCCGCGATAGATGCTGATTTCCGTGGCCGGGTCGAACCGCAAGCGCAGCTTGTCATCGACCTGGTGCAAGCCATGTTGCAGGTAGGCATCGAAGCATTCCGGGTCGAAGCCGCGAAACAGGGTTTTACCGGCGAAGTACTTGCGCGCGCTTTCCAGGTCGGCGAATTCCTCACGACGACCGAGGGTCCGCCCGGCCGGCGTCAAGCGGTCGATGAAACCGAAGCGTTTGGCCGCCCGGATGACCCATCGATCGGTTCGGGTCAGCACTGGCGAGTCGAGCATCACCACCCCGCGATACAACTCGGGGCAGCGCAAGGCCGCATGCAGGTGCAATACGCCACCGAAGGAGTGACCAACGCCCCACACGGGCTCGGCCTGTTGTTGCAGGTGATGGATCAGCTCATCCACCAGGTTGTACCAGTTGTCGTCCGCCGGGAAACGCGGGTCGTGGGCGTGCTGCTCCAGATGCGTCACCTGAAACTCGGGTGCCAGCGCCGCAAACAACTTGCCGTAGGTCCCCGAAGGAAAACCATTGGCGTGGGCGAAAAAGATCTGTTGCGACATACCTGCAAATCCATGAGCGAGAACAGGCATTGATTGTCCGCAAGACCGCGTCCTGCAGCAATGACCGTAACTGCCAGGAATGATGACAGTCCGGTCAAAGCCATGGCTTGAGTTCAACGTGTCGGCGGATTCTCACCCAACGGCACCACCGCCATGGTCAGCCGCGACACGCAACTGGCCTTGCCCTCATCGCTGGTCAACCGAATGTCCCAGACATGGGTCGTGCGGCCGATGTGGATCGGCCTGGCCACCGCCGTCACCCGCCCGCTGCGCAGGCCGCGCAAATGGTTGGCGTTGATTTCCAGGCCCACGCAATAGAACTTGCTGGCATCGATGCACAGGTAACTGGCCATCGAGCCGACCGACTCGGCCAACACCACCGAGGCACCGCCGTGCAGCAAGCCGTAAGGCTGGTGAGTGCGATGGTCAATGACCATGCTGGCCGTCAGGGACTCATCGTCAAAGGCCTCGAAACGGATGTCCAGCACTTCACCGATGGTGTTTTTCTGGATAGCGTTCAACTGTTCGATGTTGGGAACGGTGCGCCACAGGCTCATCGCAGAGTTTCCTTGTTGGTTTTGTTGGTGGATCAATCCTGCCACAGCACCGCTTCGCTGCGCTCGCTCCATTCTTCAAAGCGCTCACCGTAAGCCGCTTCGATCACATTGCGCTTGATCTTCAGGGTCGGGGTGAGAAAACCGTTTTCCACGGCCCAACTGTCCTTGACTACCACCAGGCGCCGCAGCCGTTCATGTTTGTCGAGGGCAGCATTGACCTCTTCCAGCAGTTTTTCCAGGCTCGAATGCAAGCCGGCGCGCGCGGCGCCGCCGGCATCCTGCTGGCCGACCGCCGACAATACGCACAAGCCCAACGGTGCACCCAAGCCATCGCCCACTACACAGACCTGTTCGATGCGCGAGTGCACGGCCAGGCGATTTTCAATTGGTGCCGGGGCCACGTACTTGCCTTTGCTGGTCTTGAAGATTTCCTTCAGGCGCCCGGTCAGGCGCAGATTGCCTTCGGCGTCCTCCTCGCCCTTGTCGCCGGTACGCAGGAAGCCATCCTCGGTAATGGTGTCGGCGGTTTTTTCCGGTTCCTTGTAATACCCGAGCATGGTCGCACCACTGCGCACCAAGACCTCCCCCGTCTCGGCGATCCGCACTTCGACTTCCGGGCACGGTTTGCCGATCCAGCCCGGTTTGTTCTGGCCCGGTATGCCGATGTGCGAATAGCCGCAGCTCTCGGTCATGCCGTAAACCTCCAGCACGTCCAAGCCCAGTTTGCGATACCACTGCAACAAGGTCTGCGGCACCGGTGCAGCACCGGAAAGCGCAATGCGCAACGCATCCAGCCCCAACCTGGCGAGGACTTTATGCCCGACCCGTTTGCCGATGATCGGCAGGCCGAGCAGGAAGTCGAGACGTTTTGCCGGAATCTTGCTGTACACGCCCATCTGGAATTTGGTCCAGATGCGCGGTACGCCAAACAGCGCGGTCGGGCGTGCACGCTGCAGGTCGGTGAGAAAGGTATCGAGGCTCTCGGCGAAAAACACCGTTTGGCCGGTGTAAATCGATGCCAGTTCGACGAACATCCGCTCGGCAACGTGGCACAGCGGCAAATAGGACAGCAGTCGGTCCGACTCGTTGAGGCCGAACAACGAAGTGCCACGAGTGGTGGCAAACCCCAGGGTGCCAAAACTGTGCATCACGCCTTTGGGCATGCCAGTAGTGCCGGAGGTGTAAATGATGGTCGCCAGTTGATCGGCGGCAGGTTTGGGATCGTCCTGGATCGGCGAGCTGCGTTGCAGGTCGGCCCAACTGAAATCGAACGTACCGGGTGGATGTAGCGGCAGGCTGATGATTGGCAGATCGGGGCTGACGCCACGGGACATGCCTGGCCAGTCGTCGAGCTTGCCGATGAACGCCAGTACCGCTCCCGAGTGTTCGAGTACCTGGGCAACGGTCTCGGCGGTGAGGTTGGGGTACAACGGCACCGAGACATGCCCGGCCATCCAGATCGCCAGGTCGGCAATGATCCAGTGCGCACAGTTTTTCGAGATCAGGGCGATATGGCTGCCCTGCGGCAGTTCCCGCGCCCGCAACCAATGGGCCGCGCAACGAGCCTGATGAGCGACGTCCGCCCAGGTCAAGGTCTCGACCTGCCCGCCTGCGACAGGCTGGACCAGAAAGCGCTGGCGGGGATGACGGGCCTCACGCTCGTAGAAAACGTCCAGCGGCAAACGAAAAGCAGCAGACATGCGACTCGCTCCTGTGGTTTTGGTCTGGAGCAAGCGTAGTCAACCAAGCAAGTGCTTGGTTGACTATTTTATTCAAAATTTTCTCCATCTGTGGGAGCGAGCTTGCTCCCACAGTTGATGGGTGTCGTATTCGGGTTATGGGTGCTTGATGCTGTCGAGCTTCATCGACCCGATCAGCAGCTCATCACCCTTGAGCTCCGCCAGACCGGCGGTGCTGACTTTTTCCGGTGGATACCCGGCGCCATGTTGCAGGTAACTCAACAAATGCCCCACCAGCGGATTGTGGCTGACCAAAAGGACGTTGCTCACCGACACCAGTTGCTCGGCGACCTTGTCCGGCTCGGTGTCCGGGGTCAGCCATTCGACGGTGCGGATCTCCGGCTCGAACCCCAAAACCTCACGCACCAGATGCGCGGTCTCCTGCGCTCGCAGGTACGGGCTGGCATAGATCGCCGTCAGCGGCTGCCCCATCAACTGCTCAGCGCTGCGCAGCACTTCCTTACGACCGTGCTCCGTCAACTCCCGCTCCGAATCGTGGGGGCGGGCCCCGTGCGGTACAGCTTCACCATGACGCATTACCCAGAGTTTCATAGCTTGGGTTCCTCATCTCGAGCCGAATGCGGTGCCGGTGCCACGACATGCGGYGCTTCACCTTCCGGCGTACGCGGCGTCGGCCAATCGGCGAACGGCCAAGGCTTCTGGTCGCTGTGAAAGCTCCCGAAACGACCGATCTGCGCCAGAAACTGGCTCAGGCTGTCGCCGAAATTCATCAGACTGGCGTTCGGGGCGCCATAGAACAAACGATAGATCAACTGCACCAGCACGACGGCGCCGAGGATGAACTGCGCCACTTGCCACACCAGCACGAAGACCACCATCCACAACACACGCAGCAGGATGGACTCGTATTTGGCTTCTACTTTTGGATCGTTCATGCGCAACTCCCTGCTTTTCTGGCAAGCGTGATCAGTTGAAATCACTGGTGGAAATAAAATCGACGTCGGTTTTCGGCTCTCCACGCATCAGCAGACCGATGACCTGCTCCAGCGTGCGCCCCTCGAACAGGATCGCGTGCAGCCCGGCGACCAGCGGCATGTACACGCCAACCTCCTGGGCCTTGGCCTTGAGCACTTTAAGGGTGTTGACCCCTTCGGCGACTTCGCCCAGGCGCGTGACGGCCTCGTCCAGGCTCAGGCCCTGGCCGAGGGCGAAGCCGACCTGATAGTTGCGGCTCTTGGGCGATGAACAGGTCACGATCAGATCGCCCACGCCCGCAAGCCCCAGGAAGGTCATCGGGTTGGCGCCCTGATTCACCGCAAAGCGAGTCATTTCCGCCAATGCCCGGGTGATCAGCATGCTCTTGGTATTTTCCCCCATGCCCAGCGCCACCGCCATGCCGGCGATGATCGCGTAAACGTTTTTCAATGCCCCGCCCAGCTCCACACCGAAACGGTCGGCGCTGGCGTAAACACGAAAGGTGCGGCCGTGCAGCGCGGCCTGAACCTGCTGGCAGAGTTCTTCGTCTTCACTGGCGACCACCGTGGCGGTCAGTGCATGTTCGGCGATTTCACGGGCCAGGTTGGGTCCGGACAGGACGCCGATGCGGGCCTGCGGGGCGATCTCTTCGAGGATCTCGCTCATCAGTTTGAATGTGTGGGCTTCGATGCCTTTGGTCAGGCTCACCAGTAATTTACCGGTCAACCGTTCGGCGTGCGGCACCAGCACCGAGCGCAGCGCGCTGGAGGGCAATGCGACAAAACACAGGTCACAGGCGTCCAGGGTGGCTTGCAGGTCGGTGACCGGCGTGACGCCGGGCAGAATCTTGATGCCTTTGAGGTAACGCGGGTTTTCGCGATTGACCCGCATGGCCTCGGCCTGTTCGGGGTCACGCATCCACTGAAGGACCTGAAGCCCATTTTCGGCCAGCAGATTAGCCACGGCGGTTCCAAAACTTCCGCCTCCCAGGACCGCAATCGGGCGCTGCTCAGTCATATGCAATCCGTTAATCCATACCAGTGGCGATGTCGGCATTATACGGGGCAGCCCATCGGCGGCCAGCCCCGACGTCAAATACCGGCAGTTGTGGGAAGAAGACCAATAAAACCGAGGAAAATGCGGACATCGTGAATGGAAAAGTCATTCGGCTCGGTTAACATGCGCGCCATCAATCACTGACTGGGATGTGTTGTGTCTCCGGGTGCTCCTTCACCGCATTCGCCCCTGGTACTGGCGCTGATTTTCAGCTCGCCGGGGCTGGCGCTTTAATATGTCGTATTGCCCAGCCTGGAAAACGCCGTCCCTGCGCCGGCTGCTGGCCGTGCTTTGTCTATTGTTCAGCAGCTTGTTCGGTAGCCTGCCGGGTAACGCGGCCGACATTTTGCTCACGGGTGCCGAAGACAGCCCCGATGTGCGGGCGTTCACCCAGGCCCTGAGCGAGTTGCGACCGAACGATAACGTACGCTTCCAGACACTGGCGAGTTTGCCGATTCCTGACAAGCTGCCTGAAAACATCCGCTTGATACTGCTCGACCTGCCGAGCCTCGACTGGCGCCTGCAGGACAGCCGGGGCCCGGCGACACTGGTGTTGCGCATCAGCCGCCTGCAAGCCCGGCAACGCTTGAACAACACGCTGCCTGCACACCTTTCCCTGCTATGGAGCGATCCACCACTGGACCGCCAGTTGCGCTTGGCCCACACCCTGTTGCCCGAAGCCAAACGCATCGGCGTGCTCTACCACAACCACAGTGAATTTCTGTTGAATGAGCTGCGTAATGCCGCCCTCCCCTTGGGTCTGGAGGTGGTCACCCAGCGCTGGGACAACATTCACGACAGTCATCCGTTACAGGCCCTGCTGAATAACAGCGACGTGTTGCTGGGCCTGGACGATGCCGACCTGTACAACCCGCAAACCGCAAAGAACCTGCTGCTGAGCAGCTACTCACGGCAAATGGCGCTGATCGGACCCAACGCAGGTTTCGTCAAGGCCGCAAGCCTGGCCAGCACCTACAGCGATCAGAGCGACTGGCTGGCGATCCTCGACGAGTTGCTCGACCGGCCACCGACCACCTGGCCGCGCACGCACTATCCCCATCGATTCAAGGTCGCGAGCAATCCSCAGGTGGCGCGTTCATTGGGTATCGAACAGATAAACGACGCGTCGGTCGCCACGTTGCTGGCTGAAGGAGAACGCCGCCCATGAACTTGCGCCGTCGCTGGGACATCAGCACCCGCACCCAACTCATCAGCCTCGGCCCTGCACTGCTGCTGACCTTGATGCTGATCAGCTTCTTCACGTTCGTGCGTATCCAGGATCTGCGTCAGGAAATCACCCACACCGGCCAGTTGATCGCCAATCAACTGGCCCCGGCCACCGAGTACGGAGTGATCTCGGGCAACATCGAAGTGCTCGAAACCTTGCTCAAGGCGACACTGGCCACGCCCAACGTGAGCTTTCTGGAAATCCAGGACAGCGCCAACCGGGTTCTGGTGTACGTCGAACAACCGAGCGAACACCACAATCGCGCGCAACAGCTCGAAGTGTTCCAGGCACCGATACGGCTCCAGCGAATCGCGTTGCACAATGATTTTTTCCAGAGCAGCAAATCCGCCAGCGCGGCCCCCACCGAAGACTATCTCGGCCGGGTGATCGTCGGACTGTCCAACGATGCCTTCAGCCAACGCCAGCAGGAAATCGTGCTCAAGGCCGCCATTCTGGCGCTGTTTGCCCTGCTATTTACCTTCTTCGTGGCCCGGCGTCTGGCGGGCAGCCTGTCGCAACCAATCCGTGATATCGGCAATGCGGTCAAGGCGATCCAGGACGGCGACTACAAAACACCGCTGCCGATTGTCGACGACACCGAGCTGGGGGCGCTGTCGCAACACATCAACAATCTCGCCAGCGGTCTCGAGCAGGCCAGCCGCGAACAGCATCAGGCCATGGCGCAGTTGATCCAGACCCGCGAAGAAGCGGAAAAGGCCAACAACGCCAAATCCGACTTCCTCGCCATGATGAGCCATGAACTGCGCACACCGATGAATGGCGTACTGGGCATGCTGCAGTTACTGGAAACCACCGACATGACCGAGGAGCAGGTGGAATACGCGGCGCTGGCCTCGGAGTCTACCGAGCACTTGCTCAAGGTCATCAACGACATTCTGGATTTCTCGCGGATCGAACGTTCAGAGCTGGAACTGGAGCACATTGCGTTCAATCTCGTCGAACTGATCGGCAGTTGCGCCCAGTCGTTCCAGCACAGCGCCGCGCAACGCGGCCTCGACCTGCAACTGATGGTCCCCGATGACATGCGCGGCTTGCAGGCCAAGGGCGACCCGACGCGTATCCGGCAGATACTGGTCAACCTGATCGGCAATGCGCTGAAGTTCACCGAGCAGGGCCGCATCACCATCGAGGCGCAGTGGCAGTCGCTGGACCACGAGTTGCTGTGGTTCACCTGCACCGTGCGCGACAGCGGCATCGGCATCCCGGCGCAAAGCCTGGAATTGATGTTCAACGCTTTCCAGCAGGCCGACAGCTCCATTTCAAGGCGCTACGGCGGCACCGGGCTGGGCTTGCCGATTGCCCGTACGCTCGCCGAACGCATGGGCGGCACCTTGCGCGCGCAGAGTGAGGAAGGCCGCGGTTCGGTGTTCACCCTGGAAATTCCCCTGGCACTGCACCAGCAGGCGCAGACGCTGTTGCCCACCCGCGCGCAAAACGGCGACAGCGGCGGCGAAGGGCGCAATGTGCTGTTGGTCGAAGACAACCCGGTCAACCAGACAGTCATCGAAGCCATGTTACGCAGCCTGGGCTTCAAGGTCAGTCTCGCGGTCGACGGCGCGCAGGCGGTTCGCAGTGCCGAGAGCCTGATTTTCGAAGCGATCCTGATGGATTGCCGCTTGCCGGTCATCGATGGCTATGAAGCCACCCGACAGATCCGCCAATTACCCGGTTGCACCGAACTGCCGATCATCGCGCTGACTGCCAACGCCCTGCAGGGCGACCGCGAAGCCTGCCTGTCGGCGGGTATGAACGATTACCTGGCCAAGCCGTTCAAACGCACTGATCTGCAGCAAATTCTGCAGCGATGGGTGCAGTAGTACAGGCCTTTCGAGCATCTGCGACTGGCGTGAAAGGCGAAAGTGCGGCAGTCTTAAGCCCCCGAACAGGCCCGAAAAGGGGCTTGAATAATAATTTCAGTGCACAAGTGTACTTTCATGTCCTTGGTGCTGTGACTTTCACCACAACGCAATAGTCTATGAGTAGGCTGCCGGTTCGAGGCATGAACGCTTCGATCGGCCGGGAAGATTTGCCCCACCTGCCGCATGGGACTATTGAGGAGCTCGCATGACCAAACAAAACGCCTTTACCCGGGAAGACCTGCTGCGCTGCAGTCGCGGTGAGCTGTTCGGCCCAGGTAACGCGCAACTGCCCGCCCCGAACATGCTGATGGTTGATCGCATCACCCTGATCAGCGAAGAAGGTGGCAAGTACGGCAAAGGTGAATTGGTCGCCGAGCTGGATATCAATCCGGACCTGTGGTTCTTCGCCTGTCACTTCGAAGGCGATCCGGTGATGCCGGGCTGCCTGGGCCTCGACGCCATGTGGCAACTGGTCGGTTTCTTCCTGGGCTGGCAAGGCTTGCCTGGCCGTGGCCGTGCGCTGGGTTCGGGCGAAGTGAAATTCTTCGGCCAGGTTCTGCCGACCGCCAAAAAAGTCACCTATAACATTCATATCAAGCGCGTCCTCAAGGGTAAACTGAACCTGGCCATCGCCGACGGTTCGGTCACTGTCGACGGTCGCGAAATCTACACCGCCGAAGGCCTCCGGGTCGGCGTGTTCACCTCCACTGACAACTTCTAAGGGTTATTCGCATGCGCCGCGTCGTTATCACTGGTCTGGGCATCGTTTCTTGCCTGGGCAATGACAAAGAGACCGTCTCCGCTAACCTGCGTGCAAGCCGCCCTGGCATCCGGTTCAACCCGGAATATGCCGAAATGGGTCTGCGTAGCCAGGTTTCCGGCTCCATTGACCTCAACCTTGAAGAACTGATCGATCGCAAGATCTATCGCTTCGTCGGCCACGCGGCAGCTTATGCCTACCTGGCCATGAAAGACGCCATTACCGACTCCGGCCTGACCGAAGAGCAGGTTTCCAACGTGCGTACCGGCCTGATCGCCGGCTCCGGTGGCGCGTCGACCCTGAACCAGATGGAAGCACTGGACATCCTGCGCGAGAAAGGCGTCAAGCGCGTCGGCCCGTACCGCGTCACGCGGACCATGGGCAGCACCGTTTCCGCCTGCCTGGCCACGCCGTTCAAGATCAAGGGTGTGAACTACTCGATCTCCTCCGCTTGCGCCACCAGTGCTCACTGCATCGGTAACGCCATGGAACAGATCCAGCTGGGCAAGCAGGACATCGTTTTCGCCGGCGGCGGTGAAGAAGAACACTGGAGCCAATCGTTCCTGTTCGACGCCATGGGCGCCCTGTCCACCCAGTACAACGAAACTCCGGAAAAAGCTTCCCGTGCCTACGACGCCAAGCGTGACGGTTTCGTCATTGCCGGCGGTGGCGGCATGGTCGTGGTTGAAGAGCTGGAACACGCTCTGGCCCGCGGCGCGAAGATCTACGCGGAAATCGTCGGCTACGGCGCGACCTCCGACGGCTACGACATGGTTGCCCCGAGCGGCGAAGGCGCGATCCGCTGCATGCAGCAGGCGCTGTCCACCGTCGATACCCCGATCGACTACCTGAACACCCACGGCACCTCGACCCCGGTCGGCGACGTCGCGGAAATGAAAGGCGTGCGTGAAGTGTTCGGCGACAAGGCTCCGGCCATCAGCTCCACCAAGAGCCTGTCGGGTCACTCCCTGGGCGCCGCCGGCGTTCACGAAGCGATCTACTGCCTGCTGATGATGGAAGGCAACTTCATTGCCGGTTCCGCCAACATCGACGAGCTGGACCCTGAAGTGGCCGACCTGCCGGTGCTGACCAAGACCCGCGAAAACGCCACCATCAACACCGTGATGAGCAACAGCTTCGGTTTCGGTGGCACCAACGCCACCCTGGTACTGAAGCGCTGGGTAGGCAAGTAATTTCCCGCTGCCGAGCCGCACATGAAAACGCCCCGACTGGTTCGGGGCGTTTTTTTTGCCTTGAGAAACCTAAAGGCAGATGCAAAACCTGWGGGAGCGAGCTTGCTCGCGATGGCGGCTTATCAGTCAGTATCGATGCTGGCTGACACGCCCTCATCGCGAGCAAGCTCGCTCCCACAGGTTTTATGCTCGACACTGGATTTGCGGTGCTCTCAACATGAAACGTTTGTCATGAAACTTGACACCCTGCGACTGAATGTCGCGGATTCCGCGGGCTGCAGGACTGTTTCCGTTTTTGCAAAAAACCATTACCAAACTCAGTCGTTTACTTAGCAAGCTACCAAACCCTATAACAAAGTCCTGCACATGCCTTGCTGCAGATAACAGAGATTGGAGCTAGCAGATGACCGTAAAAGTAACTGAACGCGACGATTCACATAAATCCCACGAGGGTGTAGCCGCTGGTATCCGGATCTGGGATGTGCATCAACAAGACCTGCTGGTCGGGATGTTCCATTCCGAGACCGATGCGCAAAACTACAAGGCCGAACTGGAAACCCTGGAGCAGCAACGCGAATTGCGCTCCGCATAGGCAAACACAGCATTGAAAGCGACAAACCCCGCCATGAGCGGGGTTTGTCGTATTGCAGCCTTCAGCGTGTTACCACATCAGATCATCAGGGATCTTATAGGCGGCGTACGGATCATCCTCGACACTCACTTCTTCGGTCTGCACATTCATCTGCACGATACGTTGAGGGTCGCGTTCCTGAATCTTCAGTGCCGCCTCGCGCGGAATCACTTCGTAGCCGCCAGCGTGATGCACGATGGCCAGCGAACCGCTGCTGAGCTTGTTGCGCATCAGGGTGTTGACGCAGATGCGCTTGACCTTCTTGTCGTCGACGAAGTTGTAGTAATCCTCGGTCGTCAATTTCGGCAGGCGCGAGACTTCGATCAATTGCTTGACCTGCGCGGCACGGGCCTTGGCCTCGGCCTTCTCCTGCTGCTGGCGGTTGAGTTCCTGGTCGCGCTTGACCTTCTCGGCCATGGCTTCCTGCGCCGCGCGCTGCTGGGAGTCATCCAGCTCGATCTGGCCTTTGTGGGCCAGGCGTTGTTGTTTCTGCTTGTCTTTGCTGACCTGCTTGGCCTGCTTCTGGTTGACCAGCCCTGCTTTGAGCAACTGGTCGCGAAGGGAAATGCTCATGGTGCTTATTACTCACTTAGGCCACTGCTCAACCGCAGCTGGGCAAATTCTTTTCCTGACGTTTGGCTTCGCCCCACAAGGCGTCCAACTCTTCGAGGGTGCAATCTTCCATGGGACTGCGGGTGTCGCGCAATGCCTGTTCGATAAAACGAAAGCGTCGTTCAAACTTGCCGTTGGCGCCACGCAGTGCGGTTTCCGGATCGACTTTGAGATGCCGCGCCAGATTGACCACGGAAAACAGCAGGTCACCGATCTCGTCGGCCACGGCTTCGGGATCGTTTTCCGACATCGCTTCGAGGACTTCATCGAGTTCCTCACGCACTTTATCGAGCACCGGCAAGGCGTCTGGCCAGTCGAACCCGACCTGCCCCGCGCGCTTCTGCAATTTTGCCGAACGGGACAACGCTGGCAGAGCGGCGGGCACATCATCGAGCAACGACAGCTGTTCGGGCGTTGAAGATTTCTCCGCGCGCTCCTCGGCCTTGATCTCTTCCCAACGCTGCTTGACCTGCTCTTCACTCAAACGCGGGACATCCAGCGGCGCATACAGGTCACCGGTGGGGAACACGTGGGGATGACGGCGGATCAGCTTGCGGGTGATGCTGTCGACCACGCCTTCAAACTCGAAGCGCCCTTCTTCCCGGGCCAACTGGCTGTAATAAACCACCTGGAACAGCAGATCGCCTAGCTCGCCCTGCACGTGATCGAAGTCGCCGCGCTCGATGGCATCGGCCACTTCATAGGCTTCTTCGAGGGTGTGCGGGACGATGGTGGCCCAGGTTTGCTTGAGATCCCACGGGCAACCGTACTGCGGGTCGCGCAGGCGGTTCATCAGGTGCAGCAGGTCTTGAAGTGAATACATTTACTAAACTCTGCGAGAACCTGTGGGAGCGAGCTTGCTCGCGATAGCGGCTTGTCAGACAACACATGTGCTGAATGTTAAGCCGTCATCGCGAGCAAGCTCGCTCCCACAGTGGATCGGCGCTAAACATGCCATCAAGGCGTACGGTTACGCCGGGTTTCGATGATGTTCGGCAACTGGGAAATCCGCCCCAGCAACCGCCCCAATGCGTCCAGCCCCGGAATCTCGATGGTCAGGGACATCAGCGCGGTGTTGTCCTCCTTGTTCGAGCGGGTGTTGACCGCCAGCACGTTGATTCGCTCATTGAGCAGCACCTGCGAGACGTCACGCAGCAGACCGGAACGGTCGTAGGCGCGGATGACGATGTCCACCGGATAGGTGAGCACCGGTACCGGCCCCCAGCTGACCTGGATGATTCGCTCGGGCTCGCGCCCGGCCAGCTGCAGCACCGAGGCGCAGTCCTGACGGTGAATGCTCACGCCGCGACCCACGGTGATGTAACCGACGATGGCATCGCCCGGCAACGGCTGGCAGCAGCCGGCCATCTGGGTCATCAGGTTGCCGACGCCCTGGATCTGGATATCGCCGCGCTTGCCCGGTTTGTAGCCGGTGGCCTTGCGCGGAATCAGTTCCAGCTGTTCGTTTCCTCGCTCCGGCTCGACCAGTTGCTGCGCCAGGTTGACCAGTTGCGCCAGGCGCAGATCCCCGGCGCCGAGGGCGGCGAACAGGTCTTCGGCGGTTTTCATGTTGGCCTTGTCGGCCAGCTTGTCGAAATCCACCGCGGGCAGACCGAGGCGATTGAGCTCGCGCTCCAGCAGCGTTTTACCGGCCGCGACGTTCTGGTCACGGGCCTGCAACTTGAACCAGTGAACGATCTTCGCCCGCGCCCGCGATGTGGTGACGTAACCCAGGTTCGGGTTCAGCCAGTCGCGGCTCGGGGTGCCGTGCTTGCTGGTGATGATCTCGACCTGTTCACCGGTTTGCAGGCTGTAATTGAGCGGCACGATGCGCCCGTTGATCTTGGCGCCGCGGCAGTTGTGACCGATTTCGGTGTGTACGCGGTAGGCGAAGTCCAGCGGTGTCGCACCCTTCGGCAAGTCGATGGCGTGACCGTCCGGGGTAAAGATGTAGACCCGGTCGGGCTCGATATCGACCCGCAGCTGTTCCGCCAGGCCACCGATGTCGCCCAGCTCTTCGTGCCATTCGAGCACCTGACGCAGCCAGGATATTTTCTCTTCGTAGTGATTGGAGCCGGACTTGACGTCGGTGCCCTTGTAGCGCCAGTGCGCGCACACACCGAGTTCGGCTTCTTCGTGCATCGCATGGGTGCGGATCTGCACTTCCAGCACCTTGCCCTCGGGCCCGATCACCGCCGTGTGCAGCGATCGATAGCCGTTTTCCTTGGGGTTGGCGATGTAGTCGTCGAACTCTTTCGGAATGTGCCGCCACAGGGTATGGACGATGCCGAGCGCGGTGTAGCAGTCGCGCATTTCCGGTACCAGTACGCGAACGGCTCGAACGTCGTAGATCTGGCTGAACTCCAGGCCCTTGCGCTGCATTTTGCGCCAGATCGAATAGATGTGTTTGGCCCGGCCGCTGATGTCGGCATCGACGCCGGTGGCCTGCAATTCGTTTTTCAGCTGGCTCATCACGTCGCTGATGAAGCGCTCGCGATCCAGGCGCCGCTCGTGGAGCAACTTGGCGATCTGCTTGTACTGGTCCGGCTCCAGGTAACGGAAGGACAAATCCTCCAGTTCCCACTTGATGTGACCGATACCCAGGCGATGGGCCAGTGGCGCGTAGATATCGAAGACTTCACGGGCGACGCGGTTGCGTTTTTCGTCGTCGGCGGTCTTCACCGCACGGATGGCGCAAGTACGCTCGGCCAGTTTGATCAGGGCGACGCGAACGTCGTCGACCATGGCCACCAGCATCTTGCGCAGGTTTTCCACCTGGCCCTGGGTGCCCATCACCAAGGATTTGCGCGGACTCAGGCTGTCGCTGATCGCCGCCATGCGTTGCACGCCGTCGATGAGTTTGGCCACCACCGGGCCGAAACGCTGGCTGACTGCCGGCAACGGGATCTGGCCTTCGCGCACGCCCCGGTACAGGACCGCGGCGACCAGTGAGTCCTGATCGAGTTTGAGATCGGCGAGAATCTCGGCGATCTCAAGGCCGGTACGAAACGTGGAGTTCCCTTCCGACCACAGATTCTGTGCCGCATTGGCTTGTTGTTCGGCCTCGCGAGCGTACTCGCAGGCCTCTTTCAAGGCTTCGCGATCCAGTGCCAGATCGACACTCACCGCGTGATCGAGCCAAGCCTCGAGATTGATACTGCCGTCGGTGTTGATCGGCTGGTGTGCTCTCACCTGTACCATCTTGCTTACCTTCCCTACGACGCAGATTCAATGCGTCAATTCGCTGACCTTCGTTACCCATGCGCCCACGTCGGGCTGGTGCGCGGCTGCACGGGCGGGCCAGTCGGACCAGACGAGCATCCTAGCTCGCTTCAAATAACGCCATGGCCTCGACATGCGCCGTTTGAGGAAACATATCGAGAATCCCGGCACGTTTTAACCGGTAGCCCTGCTTGATCAATTCGACCGTGTCACGCGCCAGAGTGGCCGGGTTGCACGACACGTACACCAACCGTTCGGCGCCCAGGGTCTTGAGCTTGTGAACAACCTCGAAAGCACCGTCACGCGGTGGGTCCAAGAGTACCGCACAAAAGCCTTCGGCGGCCCATTCGGCGTCCGTCAAAGGCTGGGATAAATCGGCGTGAAAAAACTTCGCGTTATGCAGATTATTGCTAGCCGCATTCGCCGCTGCCCGATCGACCATCACCCGCACACCTTCGACCGCCACCACTTCGCGAGCGGCCTTGGCCAGTGGCAAGGCAAAGTTGCCCAKGCCACAGAACAGATCGAGTACGCGCTCATCAGCGGTCGGCTTCAACCAGTCCAGCGCCTGGGCGACCATCGCTTCGTTGACTGCGGCGTTGACCTGGATGAAATCCCCGGGACGGTATGCCAGCTCCAGCCCCCACTGTTCAAGACGATAGCCCAAGGACTGATCGGCCTGGACCGGCTGCGGTTCACCGTCGCCATGCAGCCACAACTGGGCTTCGTGGAACGCGCAGAAATCCTTGAGGATCGTCAGGTCGGCGTCGGACAACGGCGCCATGTGCCGCAGCAAAACCGCCAAGGTCGAGCCGCTGAACAACTCCACATGCCCGAGTGCCTGAGGTTTGCTCAAGCGTCGCAGCATCTCCGGCAAGCGGGTCATGATGGGTTGCAAGGGTTGTACCAGCACCGGGCAATCATCGATGCCAACGATGTCCTGGCTGCCGGCGGCGCGGAACCCGACTTCGAGTTTCTTCGCCTTGATGTCCCAGCGCACCGCCACACGGGCGCGACGACGGTAGCCGAATTCCGGACCGGTCAATGGTTCGGCCCACTCCTCGGGCGCGACACCGGCGACCTTGGACAATTGCTCGGCGAGCATGCGCTGTTTCAGGGCGAGTTGTTCGTTGTGGGGCAGATGCTGCACGCTGCAGCCGCCGCAACGGCCGGCATGGGCGCACGGCGCCGGACGGCGCAATTCGCTGGCGTTGAACACCCGCTCGGTCCGCGCCTCGACCACTTTGCCGTGGGCACCGAGTACGCGAGCCTCGACTTCTTCGCCGGCCAACGCACCGATGACGAACCAGGTACGACCTTCGAAAAACGCGATGCCGCGACCGTCATTGGCCAGGCGCTCGATGGTCAGGCGCTGCTTTTTGCCGGTCGGGATTTGCGGGGCCTTGCTGCCGCCGGTGGGCTGGAAGCGCAGGCCTCTTTCATGTTTGGCCATCAGTTGGGCGCGTCGAAAATGCCGGTCGACAAGTAACGGTCGCCGCGGTCGCAGATGATCGCGACGATCACCGCGTTTTCAACTTCTCTGGACAGGCGCAGCATTGCCGCCACGGCGCCGCCCGAGGACACGCCACAGAAAATGCCTTCTTCGCGGGCCAGGCGACGGGTCACGTCTTCGGCTTCGCTTTGGGCCATGTCGACGATCCGGTCAACGCGGTCAGCCTGGTAGATCTTCGGCAGGTATTCCTGAGGCCAGCGGCGGATACCCGGGATCGCCGAACCTTCCATCGGTTGCAGGCCGATGATCTGCACGTTGTCGTTCTGCTCTTTCAAGTAGCGCGACACGCCCATGATGGTGCCGGTGGTGCCCATGGAACTGACGAAATGGGTGATGGTGCCCTGGGTCTGGCGCCAGATTTCCGGGCCAGTGGTGGTGTAGTGCGCCTCGGGATTGTCACCGTTGGCGAACTGATCCAGTACCTTGCCGCGACCCTCGGCTTCCATCTTCTGCGCGAGGTCACGGGCGCCTTCCATGCCCTGTTCCTGGCTGACCAGAATCAGCTCGGCGCCATAGGCCGTCATGGCTGCCTTGCGCTCGGCGCTGGAGTTGTCCGGCATGATCAGGATCATCCTGTAACCCTTGATCGCGGCGGCCATGGCCAGGGCGATCCCGGTGTTGCCCGACGTCGCTTCGATCAGCGTATCGCCAGGATGGATCTGCCCGCGCAGTTCGGCGCGGGTGATCATCGACAGCGCCGGACGGTCCTTGACCGATCCCGCCGGGTTGTTCCCTTCGAGCTTGAGCAAAAGGGTATTGCTGGTGGCGCCGGGCAGGCGCTGCAAACGAACCAGCGGAGTGTTGCCGACGCAATCGGCGATGGTTGGGTACTGCAAGGTCATGGCGTATTCGCAATCCAGACTGCGGGGGCGTCTATCATACCGGCAAACGTTCGCAGGCCATATCACGCAAAGTGTGGTGCTTATGGTTTATGGGAATAAGCAGATATTTTGCGGTGAACATCAGGACCTCATCGCGGGCAAGCCCGCTCCCACAGGGTACCGGGGTGATCACACGTTTCGCGGTTCAAACACGGTCAATGTAGGAGCGAGCCTGCTCGCGATGGCGTCGTCACGGACACCGCCATCATCCGCCAACAACCGCATATTCAAGCGCAACCCGCTCCCGGTGTTCTGCGCCCACAGCTGTCCGCCCTGACGCTGCACCGCGTTCCGGGCAATGCTCAAGCCCAGTCCGAATCCACCATCCCCTGGCCGCGAACCGTCGAGTCGGGTGAACGGCAGGAAGATCCGCTCCAGATCAGCTTGCGCCACACCATCGCCCTGATCCTCCAGCCACAGGTGCCAGAAATCGCCATCACGCTGGCCACCCAGCTGGACAATGCCTCCCGCTGGCGAATGACGAATCGCATTGCGCAGAATATTTTCCAATGCCTGGGCCAGGGTGTTGAGATGACCGCGAACCCAACAGGATGCATCCACCGTGCATTGCAACTGCGTATCGGGCCAGCCACTTTCATAGCTGGCGTTCTCCGTGAGCATTTCCCACAGGGCCTGGATCTGAATGGCTTCGTCGGGCAATCGGGTGCGCTCGGTATCGAGCCAGGCCAGTTGCAGCGTGTCATCCACCAGACGCTGCATGCCATCGACCTCACGGCCGATGCGTTCGCGCAATGGCTCCAGCCCCTGCTCGCTTTCACTGGCCACCCGCAGGCGGCTCAAAGGCGTACGCAATTCGTGGGACAAGTCGCGCAGCAGTTGCTGCTGCAAGGCCACGGTGCTTTGCAGGCGTTCGGACATATGGTCGAACGCCCGCCCCAGCTCACCCAATTCATCGGAACGATTGGTGGTGCGGCTCGATAGGCGCACATTCAGTTGGTCGGCACGCCAGGCGTTGGCCTGCTCACGCAAGTGGTTGAGCGGCACCACCAGCAAACGGTAGAGCCCGACGCACAGCAGCAAGGTGAACAACCCCGGAATCACGCCGTTGGTGATCACCCGCCAGAACAACCGGTATTGCCCAGGCAGAAAGCGTTCAGGCAGCTCGATCACCAGGCTGCCGGCGGACGGGTCGCCGGGAAACGGTATGCGCATCCACGGCCGGCCTTTCTTGTGGATGGGCCAATCGAGGCCGCGCAAAAAAGTCAGGTGCTCGATTTCCCGGTCCGTCAGCGCTTGACTGCTCAACGACTGCAAATCACCGCCGATCACACCCACCCAACTGGCTTCATGCAACTGGATGTCCTGCAACCATTCATCGACGCCGGCGCTCTTGCGCTGTCGCCATGCTTGCTCGGCCTGCGCGGCATAGTGCGTCAGGGTGCCCCGGGCTTCATCCGAGAGGAACTGATTGCGTTCCTCCATGTAGCGTCCCCAGGACCAACTGAGCCAGATCATCAGCAAGCAGAACGCCACCAGCAGACAAGCCAGTTTCCAGAACAACGAATGCCTGCCCGGCAAGTTACATTTCATCGGCGGCGCTCAGGATGTAACCCTTGCCCCATACCGTACGCACTTCGCGCTCGGTGTAGCCAATGGCCTTGAGCTTGCGGCGGATCTGGCTGATGTGCATGTCCAGGCTGCGGTCATGGGCCGCGTAACCACGCTGCAGCACCTGCTGATAGAGGAAGGCTTTGCTCAGTACTTCGTCGGCGCTACGGTGCAGCGTCTCCAGCAGCCGATACTCGCTGCGGGTCAGGCCACCGGCCTGTTCGCCGTAAAAGACGTCGAAGCTTTCATCGTCGAAACGCAGGCTGTCCATCGACAGGGCCGGCACGGCGGGCGCGGGGCGGCGGTCGAGTGCCACCCGCCGCAGAATGGCTTCGATGCGCACCCGCAACTCCACCATGCTGAAGGGCTTTGGCAGGTAATCATCGGCCCCCAGGCGAAAGCCGCTGATGCGATCGGCCTCGGCACCGAGGGCCGACATCAGCAACACCGGGGTGGAATGGCTCTGGCGCAATTGAGTCAGTACCGCCAGGCCGTCCATGCCCGGCAGCAGGATATCCATCAACACCACGTCGAAAGGTTGCCGGCGGGCAATGTCCAGGCCTTCCTGGCCGTTCTGGCACCAGGTCACCTGGAAGCCGCTGCGGTCCAGGTGCTCGTGAACATAGGCGCCGAGCACAAGGTCGTCTTCGATGGACAGGATTCGGGGGAGACCAGCAGTGATGGGAGTCATGACTATCTGCAAACAATTCTCAGTTGAGCGATTATTCAAGATTGCCTCGCCAGGGGCAACCCACGGTTTGTCCGTATCGCCAAAGAGTCGCCCGGGCCGACGAATGACTGCACCATTTTTACGAAGATTGCCCGCGAGCAAATCGCTACACTGCGCAAGTGGTGCATGGCGGATGCATGTACGGGCCGATAAATAGCGGGATGCAGGAGAGATGCGTGCTCAAGAAACTGGGAATCAAAGGCCGCGTGCTGTTGCTGACCCTGTTGCCGACCAGCCTGATGGCATTGGTGCTGGGGGGTTATTTTACCTGGATGCAACAGGCTGACCTGCAAACCCAACTCATGCAGCGTGGCGAAATGATCGCCGAGCAGTTGGCTCCACTGACGGCGCCAGCCATGGGCCATCAGGACAACGAACTGCTCGAACGCATCGCCACCCAGGCCCTGGAACAAACCGACGTACGGGCCGTGACCTTCCTGGCTCCCGACCGCACGTTGCTGGCCCACGCCGGCCCGTCCATGCTCAATCAGACACCCTCTGGCAGTGGCACGCAAATGCTGCGCAGCAGCGGCAGCGATGCGACCCGCTATCTGCTGCCGGTATTCGGTAAACACCGTAACCTGGCCGGGGACGTGATTCCTGAAGAAGCCGACCGCCTGCTGGGCTGGGTCGAGCTCGAACTGTCCCATAACGGCATGCTGTTGCGCGGTTACCGCAGCCTGTTCGCCAGCCTGATGTTGATCGCTACGGGACTGATCGGTGCGGCACTGCTGGCCCTGCGCATGGGTCACACGATCAATCGGCCGTTGAGCCAGATCAAGCAGGCCGTGGCCCAACTCAAGGACGGCCACCTGGAGACCCGCTTGCCGCCCCTCGGTAGCCAGGAACTGGATGAACTGGCTTCCGGCATCAACCGCATGGCCGGCACCCTGCAAAATGCCCAGGAAGAATTGCAGCACAGCATCGACCAGGCCACCGAAGACGTGCGCCAGAACCTGGAAACCATCGAGATCCAGAACATCGAGCTGGATCTGGCGCGCAAGGAGGCCCTGGAAGCGAGCCGGATCAAGTCCGAATTCCTGGCCAACATGAGCCATGAAATCCGCACGCCGCTCAATGGCATTCTCGGCTTCACCCACCTGTTGCAAAAAAGCGAGCTCACCCCACGCCAGCTCGACTACCTGGGCACTATCGAAAAATCCGCCGATAGCCTGCTGGGGATCATCAACGAGATTCTCGACTTCTCGAAAATCGAAGCTGGCAAGCTGGTGCTCGACCATATTCCGTTCAACCTGCGCGACCTGCTCCAGGACACCCTGACCATCCTCGCCCCGGCCGCCCACGCCAAGCAGCTGGAACTGGTGAGCCTGGTGTATCGGGACACGCCGCTGTCACTGGTGGGCGACCCGCTGCGGCTCAAGCAGATCCTGACGAACCTGGTGAGCAATGCGATCAAGTTCACCCGCGAAGGCACCGTCGTCGCCCGCGCCATGCTCGAAGAAGAACACGAAGACACCGTGCAGCTGCGCATCAGCATTCAGGACACCGGCATCGGCCTGTCGAACYAGGACGTACGCGCCCTGTTCCAGGCCTTCAGTCAGGCCGACAACTCGCTGTCGCGGCAACCCGGCGGCACTGGCCTGGGTCTGGTGATTTCCAAACGCCTGATCGAACAGATGGGCGGTGAGATCGGCGTCGACAGCACGCCGGGGGAAGGGTCGGAATTCTGGATCAGCCTGAGCCTGCCCAAAGCCCGCGACGATGCCGAAGACCTGCCCGCCGCGCCGCTTCTCGGGCGCCGGGTGGCGGTGCTGGAAAACCACGAACTGGCCCGGCAGGCGTTGCAGCATCAACTGGAAGACTGCGGCCTCAACACCACACCGTTCAACACCCTGGAAAGCCTGACCAATGGCGTCACCGCCGCCCACCAGACCGATCAGGCGATCGACCTTGCAGTGCTCGGCATCACCAGCAACGACATGCCGCCGGAACGCCTCAACCAGCACATCTGGGACCTCGAGCATCTTGGCTGCAAAGTGCTGGTGCTGTGCCCGACCACGGAACAGACGCTGTTCCATCTTTCCGTGCCCAACCCCCACAGCCAGCTCCAGGCGAAACCGGCCTGTACCCGCAAGTTGCGACGCTCCCTGTCTGATCTGGTCAACCCGCGCCCGATGCGCAGCGAGCCGGGCGAACCGCTGTCCAGCCGTGCACCGAAGGTGCTTTGCGTCGACGACAATCCGGCCAACCTGATGCTGGTGCAGACCCTGCTCGAAGACATGGGCGCCAATGTGCTCGCCGTGGAAAGCGGTTTTGCCGCCATCAAGGCGGTGCAGAACGAGACATTCGATCTGGTGTTGATGGACGTGCAGATGCCCGGCATGGACGGCCGCCAGAGCACCGAGGCGATCCGCCAATGGGAAAGCGAACGCCATTGCACGCCGCTGCCGATCGTGGCCCTCACCGCCCATGCCATGGCCAACGAAAAACGCGCGATGCTGCAAAGCGGCATGGACGACTACCTGACCAAACCGATCAGCGAACGGCAATTGGCGCAGGTGGTGCTGAAATGGAGCGGCCTGGCGCTGCGCAATCACCGCCCGGAGCGCTCCGGCGATGGGCATGCTGGCGCCCACGACCTGTTGGTACTCGACCACGACGAAGGATTGCGCCTGGCCGCCGGCAAGGCTGATCTGGCGGCGGACATGCTGGCGATGCTGCTGGCGTCCCTGGAGGCCGACCGCGAAGCCATCCGCCTCGCTCAGCAAAGCAACGACCACAACGCCCTGATCGAACGGGTCCATCGCCTGCATGGCGCGACGCGTTACTGCGGCGTACCGCAATTGCGTGCGGCCTGCCAACGCAGCGAAACCCTGCTCAAGCAACAGGACCCGAATGCCAGCGTGGCACTGGAGGAGCTCGAGCGGGCGATCAATCGCCTGGCGGCCCAGGCGCGCATGAATGCTTGATGCAGCGCAACTGCGTCAATCGAACATCAGCGTAAGCTCAGTTCCTACAGAAACGGGACAGGGAGGACATCATGCGTACGATTCTTTTCAGCAGCCAGAACTACGACCGCGACAGTTTTCTCGCTGCCGAACAACCGGCCGGCATCGAGCTGCAATTTCAGCCGGCGCGCCTGAGCCTCGACACAGTGGCGCTCGCCCAAGGGTATGAAGCGGTCTGTGCGTTCATCAATGATGACCTCGGCGCGGCGGTGCTCGAACGCCTGGCCGCCGGTGGTACACGCCTGATCGCCCTGCGCTCGGCCGGTTACAACCACGTCGACTTGCCGACGGCAAAGCGTCTGGGACTGGCCATCGTGCGCGTCCCGGCCTATTCGCCCCACGCGGTGGCCGAACATGCGGTGGCGCTGATCCTCGCACTCAACCGCCGCTTGCCTCGCGCCTATAACCGCACCCGCGAAGGGGATTTCAGACTGCAGGGGCTGACCGGTTTCGACCTGGTGGGCAAGACCGTCGGGGTGGTCGGCACCGGGCAGATCGGTGCCACCTTCGCCAAAATCATGAGCGGATTTGGCTGCCGGTTACTGGCCTGTGACCCCTACCCCAACCCGCAGGTCGAAGCCCTCGGCGCGCGCTACCTGAGCCTGCCGCAACTGCTGGCCGAGTCGCAGATCATCAGCCTGCACTGCCCGCTCAACGAGCAGAGCAGGCACTTGATCAATCGCCAATCCCTGGCGCACATGCAACCGGGTGCGATGCTGATCAATACCGGGCGTGGCGGCCTGGTGGACACGCCGGCGCTGATCGATGCATTGAAAGACGGTCGCCTGGGTTACCTGGGGCTGGATGTGTATGAGGAAGAGGCGCAGTTGTTCTTCGAGGACCGCTCCGACCTGCCGTTGCAAGATGATGTGCTGGCACGGTTGCTGACCTTCCCCAACGTGATCGTCACCGCGCACCAGGCCTTTCTGACCCGCGAAGCGCTGGACGCGATTGCCACCACCACATTGCGTAACATTGCAGCCTGGACGGCGGGCACCCCGGAAAACCAGGTGACGGGAGACTGAAACGGATCGAAGGTCATCTGCCTGCGCGATGCGGTGTGCAAGCCCGTGATAGCATATCGCGCATATTTGGAGGACCCATGGTCGAACACGATTTCCGCTACAGCCTGATGAACCCGCAACACACCCTCACCGAATGCCGCGCCCTGGTGCCGGGGCGCTATCAGGTCACCGGCAACGGTGGCTCGATTCGCAACAACGACGTGCTGGTCGTGACCCTCAAGGGTGCCAAGGACTTGTCCATGCGACTGACCGTCGAAACGGTTCGCCACCTGATCAACCCGCCCGGTCAATGGGTCGCGGTGGCCAGTGGCCCGGTATTCGGCGAACTGGCCATCCACACCTGGCAAGTGAACTGTGACAGCTGCGCCAAAGAGCTGAGCTTCGAGTTCGCCGTCGATGCCAAACTGGGCAACAAGGCCGAAAAGCCTGCCGCCACCGTGCGGATTGCCGAGCTGGGCTGGACCACCGTTGGCGAGAAACACCTGTGCCCAAAATGCCAGGAGCCTGCGTGATGAAACGCCTCGCTCTGAGCGCGATGGCCGGAGCCAGCCTGCTGGGCTGCGCCGCCGAGCCGGTGCAGTTGCAACAAAACCGCAGCTACATTCTGGAATGGATCGGTGAGCGGCCGTTGATGGACTACAGCCACCTGACCATCACCTTCGCTGAAGACGGCCGGGCCTATGGCAATGGCGGCTGTAACCACTGGTTCGCACCGTACACCCTCGATGGCGACAAACTGACCTTCGGCAAAATCGGCAGCACCCGCAAACTGTGTGCACCGGCGCTGATGGAACAGGAAAAACGCTTCCTTCAGGCCCTGGAAAACGTCCAGCGCTGGGACGTCTCCCCGATCGAGCAGATGCGCTTCTGGCCAGCCGAAGGCAAGCCACTGCGTTGGTGGCTTGAGGAGGGTTGATCCCCTGAAAGATCGCAGCCTGCGGCAGCTCCTGCATGGATTGTCGAACACCCTGTAGGAGCTGCCGCAGGCTGCGATCTTTTTGCTTTAATTTTTCGCCTGCAACGCCTCAAGCTTCGCCATCACCCCCGCCGCCGTCTGTTCGCCCATCAACTGCTCACGCACCTTGCCCTTGTTATCGATGATGTACGTCACCGGCAACGCCTCACTGCGCGGCAGCTCGAACAGCTCGGTCGGGTCCTGGGCCAGCACCGTGAACTTGATCCCCAGCTTCTCGCTCGCGCCCTTCAGCTCTTGCCCCTGGACGTTGTCGAAGTTGACCCCGAACACACCGATTTTCTTGTCCTTGAGCTGCTCGGCCAGGGTGTTCAACTCCGGGATCTCGGTACGGCAAGGCCCACACCATTCTGCCCAGTAGTTGAGTACCAGCCATTTGCCGTCCAGTCGGTCGGCGGCGATTTTATGACCGTCCTGGTCGATGCCATAGTCATTCCCGCAGCCCCCCAGCATCAACGTTCCGATGATCGCCAATGCCGCTGCCAGTCGCCTTGTCATGTCGTGTTCCTTGTCAAAAATTGAATGCGCTTGCGACCCATCGCCTCTCACGGTTCTGGATTGCGCGCCACACAGTTAGAATAGCCGCCACCTTACGCAAGATGCGACCCGCTCATGACCGATCTGACGCTTTATCACAACCCGCGCTGCTCGAAATCCCGCGGTGCGCTCGAATTGCTTGAAGCCCGTGGCCTGACGCCCACCGTGGTCCGTTACCTGGACACTCCGCTGGACGCCGCGCAAATCCAGAGCCTGCTGGGCAAACTCGGGATCGGCGCCCGGCAATTACTACGCACCGGCGAGGACGAGTACAAGACCCTCAACCTGGCTGACAACAGCCTGAGCGAAGCACAATTGATCGCCGCTATCGCCGCCCACCCGAAACTGATGGAGCGACCGATTCTCGAAGTCGGTGACAAAGCCATCATCGGCCGCCCACCGGAGCAGATCCTGGAATTGTTGCCATGAGTGCGCCGTACATCCTGGTTCTGTACTACAGCCGCAGCGGTTCGACCAACGAAATGGCCCGGCAGATTGCCCGCGGTGTCGAACAGGCCGGGCTTGAAGCGCGCCTGCGCACGGTGCCGGCGATCTCGACCGAATGCGAAGCCGTGTCTGCGCAGATTCCCGACGAAGGCGCGCTGTACGCCAGCCTCGACGACCTGAAGAACTGCGCAGGCCTGGCACTCGGCAGCCCGACCCGCTTCGGTAACATGGCCGCACCGCTCAAGTACTTCCTCGACAGCACCAGCAACCTGTGGCTGACCGGTGCGCTGGTGGGCAAGCCGGCGGGTGTATTCACCTCCACGGCGAGCCTGCACGGTGGCCAGGAAACCACTCTGCTGTCGATGATGCTGCCGTTGCTGCACCACGGCATGCTGATCACCGGCCTGCCCTACAGCGAGTCGGCACTGCTGGAAACCCAGGGCGGCGGCACGCCTTACGGCGCCAGCCACCACGCCGGTGCCGATGGCAAAAGCGGTCTGGACTCACATGAAGTGGCGCTGTGCCGGGCGCTGGGTATGCGCCTGGCGAAGACTGCACAGAAACTGGAGAGCTGAGGTGGCAAAAAAGCCAAAGATTCTGCCCGCCCTCGAATGGCTCGAGCCACGCGTCAAGGCGATGCGTGTCATCAGTCTGCTGTGCTTTTTCGGCCTGGTGGGATTGCTGTGCATCTACTACCTGTTGGTCGCCGACCTGCACGGCGCCCGGCCATGGGTGATTCTGTTGATCGAGCTGGTGCCGTTGCTGATTCTGGCGCCGGGGATGATCATCGGCAGCCCTCGCGGGCATTCGTGGATGTGCTTTGTGGTGAACCTGTATTTCATCAAGGGCGCATTGGCGGCCTATGACCCGAACCGGCAATTCTTCGGTTTGCTGGAGATGGGCGCGAGCCTGGTGGTGTTTTGCTCGGCGCTGTTGTATGTGCGCTGGCGGTATCAGTTGAACCGCAAGCTGGCGGGTGAAGGTGAGATCAGCGTCGCCTGATCTGACGCCTTCGCTGCGATGCGGCGACCCGACAAGCCAGCTCCCACAGGTTTTTGCGTCGATCACACATTTGTGTTTCAACAGAGATCCTGTGGGAGCGGCGGTGCGGCGATCCGACTTGCCCGCGATTGGGGCAACTCGGTCTCAATGATTGACGGTATAAGCCAGCATCATCGAAATCTGGCTCATCGCCCGTCCGCCACTTTCTTCATGCCACTGGTTGAACACGTCCTGCACCAACGCCAGGTCGCGCAGGCTGCTCGGCACCTTGTCGATGATGTCCTGCGCATTCAGCGCCGCCACCACGTCATAGCTCGGTACAAAAGTGTCCTTGCCGATCATGCGCAAGAAGCGCGGGGCGGACAGCCCACCCAACTGATGTCCGCGCTTTTTCAGAAAGGTCCAGAGCCCGACGATATCGGTCACCGGCCAATCGGCGATCAGCGCGCCGAAGCTGCCCTTTTCATGGGCCACGTCCAGTATGAACTGCGCATTGCGCGGCACACTCTTGAGCTTGCCCAGGTGGCGGATGATCCGCGTGTCCTGCATCAGCCGTTCCAGGTGCTCGGCGCTCATCAGCACGACTTTTTCCGGGTCGAACTTGAAGAACACTTCTTCGAAGGCCGGCCACTTGGCATCCACCAGGCTGTGCTTGAGTCCGGCACGGAATACCCGTAGTGCCATCATCGAAAGATAGCGATCGTCGCTGATCTTGCGCAGTTGCGCCGGGGTCTTTGGAACGGGCAGATGGGCTTCCAGTTCAGCCGCCGAACCGAAGCGGTTCAGGCAGTACTCGTTCAGCCACTTGTAGTCGCGCATGCCCTCTCCAATAATCTGAAATAAAACGAAAAAACCTGTGGGAGCGAGCTTGCTCCGGGCGGCGTTCCGACGATAGCGGTGTGTCAGGCGACATCTCTGTTGACTGATGCACCGCAATCGCGAGCAAGCTCGCTCCCACAGTAATCGGGGTCAGAGGTTGACGACGTTGACGAAGCGCGACGCCGCTGATTCGTCGATCTTCAGATTGGTGAAGTCAAACAGGTTGCGGTCCGCCAATTGCGACGGGATCACGTTCTGCAGGCTGCGGAAAATGCTCTCGGTACGGCCCGGGGTCTTGCGCTCCCAGTCCTGCAGCATTTCCTTGACCACCTGACGCTGCAGGTTCTCCTGGGAACCGCAGAGGTTGCACGGGATGATCGGGAATTGCTTGAGGTCCGAGTAAGCCTGGATGTCTTTTTCGTTGCAGTAGGCCAGCGGGCGGATCACCACGTTACGGCCATCGTCGGCGCGCAGTTTTGGCGGCATGGCCTTGAGCGAACCGTTGAAGAACATGTTCAGGAAGAACGTCTCGACGATGTCGTCGCGGTGGTGACCGAGGGCCATCTTGGTCGCGCCGATTTCGTCGGCGAAGGTGTAGAGCGTTCCGCGACGCAAACGCGAGCACAGCGAGCAGGTGGTCTTGCCTTCCGGGATCAGCTCCTTGACCACCGAGTAAGTGTCTTTCTCGACGATGTGGTACTCGACGCCCAGTTCCTTGAGGTAGGCCGGCAGCACGTGCTCCGGGAAGCCCGGCTGCTTCTGGTCCATGTTCACGGCCACGATCTCGAACTTGATCGGCGCGACCTTCTGCAAGTGCATCAGCACGTCGAGCATGGTGTAGCTGTCCTTGCCACCGGACAGGCAGACCATGACCTTGTCGCCGTCTTCAATCATGTTGAAATCGGCAACCGCCTCACCGGCCAGTCGGCGAAGGCGCTTTTGCAGTTTGTTCTGGTTGACCGTGAGAGTGCCCATGACGCGAAATCCGTGAGGTGTGACGAAAGGCGGGCATTTTACGCAAAAACACCTCAGGGGCGAAGTGCCTCGCCAAAAGGGCTGTTCGGCACAGACCCGTCGGCGATTAACAACCGGGTTTACAGCGCGATTTGCTCTAAAGCCCCTACTCCCTCTGGGGAAACTCCTCCCTATACTGCGACTTAAGGTCGTATACAAATTTCAGACCTGTGACTTGCTTGGCCGCATTGGCCCGTAGGCGCTCCACTGGGGGGCGACGGTAAAGACAAGAGGAGTGACTGGCATGATCCATCACGTAGTGGGGCTTTTCACCCACCCTGACCAAGAATGGAAAGAAATCCGTGGCGACCAGGAGGAAAGCATCGGCCACATGTACCTGACCCATACGCTGATCCTTGCGGCGATCCCCGCCGTGTCTGCCTTTATTGGCACCACGCAGGTCGGCTGGGTCATCGGCAATCGGCCTCCCGTGATGCTGACCGTAGAAAGCGCGATATGGATGACAATCATGTCATACCTGGCGATGCTCGGGGGTGTAGCGGTAATGGGTGCATTCATTCACTGGATGGCCCGCACCTATGACGCCAACCCAAGCCTGGCCCGCTGCATTGCGTTCGCAACCTACACCGCTACGCCGCTGTTCATCGGCGGCCTCGCCGCCCTGTACCCGCACTTGTGGCTGGGGATGATCGTCGGCACCGCAGCTATCTGCTACACGGTGTACTTGCTGTACGTGGGCTTGCCGACATTCATGAACATTCCATCTGACGAGGGCTTCCTGTTTTCAAGTTCGGTGCTCGCCGTAGGCCTGGTGGTGCTGGTCGCCATCATGGCGTTCACCGTGATTGTCTGGGGACTCGGCGTGGGGCCGGTCTACACCAGTTAGCCGCTCATCACGGACAGTCGGCAACGACCGACACAGGCCGCCGCAAGGCGGCCTTTTCATTCTTCAGCAACGAGCAGGCACACGACCATTCGGTACCTTGGCGATTCGCAAGGCCCGAGGGTTGCGGCATACTCGACGTCTCTGGAGATCCATCGAGCATGCCCGAGCAACTCAATACCCGTGTCGAAGACTGTTTCCAACAAGCCGAATCCTTTTTCAAACGACCTTTCAAACGCCCCGTGGTGAGCCTCAAGCTGCGCGGGCAAAAAGCCGGTGTCGCGCATTTGCACGAGAACCTGCTGCGCTTCAATCCGCAGTTGTACCGGGAAAACACCGAAGACTTCCTCAAGCAGACCGTGGCCCATGAGGTCGCGCACCTGATCGCCCATCAGTTGTTCGGCGACCGCATTCAGCCCCATGGCGAAGAGTGGCAATTGATCATGCGCGGCGTGTACGAACTGCCGCCCAACCGCTGCCACACCTATGACGTCAAACGCCGCCGCGTGACCCGCTACATCTACAAATGCCCGTGCGTCGACAGCGACTTCCCGTTTTCCGCCCAGCGCCACAGTCTGGTTCGGCAAGGTCGGCGGTATTTGTGCCGGCGGTGTCGCCATACCTTGGTGTTCAGTGGGGAGATGCGGGTCGAGTAGCGGGATTTTCGGTGTTTGTGCTGCCGCCATCGCTAGCAAGCTCGCTCCCACAGGGGATCTGTGGCGTGACGCARGCCCARTGTGGGAGCGAGCTTGCTCCGGGCGGCGCTCCGACGATGGCGACCTGACAGGCACTAGAGAATCACCTTGGCACGCCGCAACTGTTCGATCCGCTCAATGCTAAACCCCAACTCCCCCAACACCTGATCCGTATGTTGCCCCAGCGCCGCACCGATATGCTTCGGCTCTGGCAAACCATCGGAAAACTTCAACGGACACGCCATCTGCGCCTGGGTCGAGCCATCGCCACGGGGCACGTCGGTCACCAACTCCCGCGCCTGCAGCTGCGGATGACGCAGCGCTTCTCCCAGGCTCAACACTGGCTCGACACAAGCATCCAGCTCCGCGAAAAGCGCGCACAACTCGGCAAAGTCATACTTTTCAAATTCGACCTTCAGCGCGGCTTTAAGCAGTTGCTGATGCGCCGCAGACAGGCCGAGGCCGGCCAGTTCCTCAAGCCCCAACGCCGCGCACAACTGTTTCATGAATGCCGGTTCCAGGCTGCCCACCGACAGCCAGCGCCCATCCCGGGATTGGTAGTAGTCGTAGAAGCTGCCGCCGTTGAGCACCTGGTCTTCCGGCCCCGGCTCGACGCCACAGGCCAGATACCCGGCGCCTGCCAGCGCATTCAGGCTGAACGCGCAGTCGGTCATGCTGACATCCAGGTGCTGGCCCTGACCGGTTTGCTGCCGGGCAATGACCGCAGCCAGCAAGCCTATCACCCCGTGCAGCGAACCACCGGCGACATCCGCCACCTGCATGCCCAACGGCAGCGGCCCACTGTCGGCACGACCTGTGTAACTCGCCACCCCGGACAGGGCCAGGTAGTTGATGTCATGGCCGGCGCGGTCCTTGTAGGGGCCGGTCTGGCCGTAGCCGGTGATCGACACATAAATCAATTTGGGATTGATCGCCTTCAGGGCTTCGTAGCCCAGGCCCAGACGTTCCATGACACCCGGGCGAAACTGCTCGAGCACAATGTCGTAGTCCTGTAGCAACGACCTGATCACCTCAAGCGCCTCAGGCTGTTTGAGGTCCAGGGCGAGGCTGCGTTTGTTGCGGTTGAGGTAGGCATGACTGGCTGACACGCCTTGATCATGGGGCGGCAACACCCGCAGCAGATCCATGCGGGTCGGTGATTCGATGCGCAGCACCTCGGCGCCCATGTCCGCCAGCAGCAACGAGGCGAACGGCCCCGGCAGCAGTGTCGAGAAATCCAGAACCTTGAGTGATGCCAGTGGACCGAGCATGAGCGTTCTCCCTATACGATGCCCCCAGACTAGGCAGCCGAACGCATTGCAGCAATCACCTTATACGCCACGAGCAGTGACCGTTACGCTCAATCGCCGGGCATGAAAAAACCCGCCGAAGCGGGTTTTTTGATTACAACAAGGCTTACTTGGCGTTAGTCGGGGTTACCCCTTCGACGTGGCCCAGAACATCGTCTTTAGGCTCGTCGGCAATGCCGCGACCGCCCGAAGCCAGTTCGGCTTGCAGCACGTCGGTGTCCAGTTCCTTGACCCACTTGGCCACAACGATGGTGGCCACGGCGTTGCCGACCAGGTTGGTCAGTGCACGGGCTTCGGACATGAAGCGGTCGATACCGAGGATCAGCGCCAGGCCGGCGACCGGCAGGTGGCCGACGGCGGACAGGGTCGCAGCCAGTACGATGAAACCGCTACCGGTCACACCCGCAGCGCCTTTGGAGGACAGCAGCAACACCACCAGCAGGGTGATCTGGTGCGTGATGTCCATGTGGGTGTCGGTAGCCTGGGCAATGAACACCGCGGCCATGGTCAGGTAGATGGCAGTACCGTCGAGGTTGAACGAGTAGCCGGTCGGAATCACCAGGCCTACCACGGATTTCTGCGCACCCAGACGCTCCATCTTGACCAGCATGCGTGGCAGCACCGATTCCGAAGAAGAAGTACCGAGCACGATCAGCAGTTCTTCACGGATGTAGCGGATCATCTTCAGCACGCTGAAGCCATGCATGCGAGCGATGGAGCCCAGCACGATCAGGATGAACAGCAGGCAAGTGATGTAGAAGCAGGCCATCAGTTGACCCAGTTGCACCAGCGAGCCGACACCGTAGGCACCGATGGTGAAGGCCATGGCACCGAAGGCACCGATCGGCGCGAGCTTCATGATCATGTTGATGATGTTGAACATCACATGGGCGAAGCGATCGATGAAGTCCAGCAGCGGCTTGCCGTAGGCACCCAGGCGATGCAGGGCGAAACCGAAGATCACCGAGAACATCAGCACTTGCAGGATGTCGCCCGTGGCGAATGCGCCAACGATGGTGGCCGGGATCACATTGAGGAGGAAGCCGATGACACTTTGATCAGCACCAGCCGCTACGTAGGTAGCGACTTTGGAGGCATCCAGGGTGCTTACGTCGATGTGCATGCCAGCGCCTGGCTGCACGACGTTGACCACGACCAGCCCCACCAGCAAAGCGATGGTCGAAACGATTTCAAAGTAAAGGAGTGCGTAACCGCCAGTCTTGCCGACCGCTTTCATGTCCTGCATGCCGGCGATTCCGCTGACGACGGTGCAGAAGATGATAGGGGCGATGATCATTTTGATCAGTTTGATGAACCCGTCACCCAGCGGTTTTACCGCCACACCGAGCTGCGGATAGAAGTGACCGAGCAAAATACCGATGACAATTGCAACGATCACCTGGAAATACAGGGATTTGTACAGTGGCTGACGAGTCGTCATTGCAAAGTTCCTCAAGGGTGCCCGGTGACAACATCCATCTGTTGCCCGCAACACCGCAATTGCGAACCCTCCTGCACTGGAGGGATTTGTTTTTTCGAGCTGCGCATCGGCAGGCATCTGCACGTTGTATCGCAAGGCCCGTGCCACCTTCCCTAAAAGCCCTGCAAGCCTTTTGATAGCAGGGGTTGCAGCGAATTCCCTGTCACCGAACGGTTACAAGCATATGGCGGATTTCCGCCCTTCCATTAAAAGTCGTCCTGTTATTTGGCGGATATCCGCCCTGTTCATGCCCACGGTGCGCAGCTAACATCCGTCGATCAACGGTCAGATCTGCTGCCATGCGCGAACGCACCATCGCCAGTCATTTCGCCCGCGCCGCCCTTGGTGGTGCGCGTCGGCACGGCTACGACTATTGCGGCGTGCTACAACAACTGGGGATCAGCCCCGAGTTGCTGGACGAGCCCCGGGCACGCATCGCGCCTGAGCAATTCACCCAACTGATCCAGGCGTTATGGCTGGCGCTGGACGACGAGTACCTGGGGTTCGGGCAAACCCCAAGCAGGCCGGGCAGCTTCGCGATGATGTGCCATGCCGTGATTCACTGTCGCAACCTGGATAAGGCACTCAATCGCGGCTTATTGTTTTATAGCCTATTCCCCGGGGCTCCGCGTTTGACCCTGAGCCGAGAAGATGAATGGGTGCGCCTGAGCCTGGACGATTCGCAACTCTGGGACCCCGATCATTTCCTCAGCGAAAGCCTGCTGGTGATCTGGCACCGTTTCGGCAGCTGGCTGATCGGCCAGCGCATTCGCCTGGAACAGGCCTCGTTCAGCTACCCCCGGCCCGAACACGGCGCCGAGTACGACCTGTTGTTTTCCTGTCCGCTTGAGTTTTCCAGGCCCCAGAGCAGCCTGTTGTTTCACAGCCGCTACCTGGCCATGCCGCTGTTGCAGGACGAACGCACCCTCAAGCATTTCCTCGATCGCTCCCCCGCCGACCTGCTCTCGCGCCCGGATGACGGCGACAGTTTGAGCAGCCGCCTGCGGCGCTTGCTCAGTCGCGACAGTTCACGCTGGCCCGACCTGGAAGCCGTGGCCGCCCACCTGCACATCAGCCCGCAGACCTTGCGCCGACATTTGCGGGAAGAGGGGTCGAGCTTTCAGGAATTGAAGGACCAGTTGCGCCGGGACATCGCGATTTATCACCTGAGCCGCGCTGACCTGTCGTTGCAACAGATCGCCGAGCAGTTGGGGTTTTCCGAACCGTCGGCGTTTCACCGGGCGTTCAAGAAGTGGACGGGGCTGACACCGGGGGCTTATCGGGCGCAGGAGAGCTGAGTTTCAGCACCCGCGTTGCGCGGTGATCACTGGTGTCATCTCGAACACGCTCGAAAATACCCCGTCCAGGTTTTGCGAACGCTTACTCTAAAGGCGGGATGATCAGTGACAAGCCAGGATAAATTCTATCTGGATGATCCAGCACCGACCTGTTCGCATTAAAGATCAGTGGGTACCTGGCAGCATCACCATAAAACTCTCTGGCAATTCTGGATAATGTATCGCCCCTGACAACCACATACATATTCAACTGACTGACCGGCGGAATGGCCAGTGTGGCCGGTGATTCGAAATCCACATCGCCCAGCAGGTTTATTTGTCCGATGAACCTGCCAAGATTATTGGCCGTGGTCGCGTGTATGTCATGCATGAGCACAATGGAGTTCTTTCTTTTCCTTATTTGCTCAACACCATGGGATACCCAGCCCCCCGGTTGGTAGTTGCCGTTCCAGTCCTGGGTATCCACGCTCCAGAGAACCTGCCGGTACCCCAATTCGGCGACAGTGCGATCGACCATCGCATCGTGAGCGCCATAAGGCGGCCTCATGATCAGGTCCGGCTGCTGATAGGGAGTCAGTGCCTGCTCCGTCTTTTTGATTTGATCGATGATGGTGTCTTTGTCCTGGCCGACCAGCCTTAGATGATCGTAAGTGTGATTGCCGATCCGGTGCCCTTCGCCCAGGATGCGTTTGATACGCTCGCCATGCCTGGCAACCAGATTGCCAACGATAAAAAACGTTGCCTTGATATCAAACAGCTCCAGTGTTTCGAGCACGGTTTCGGTCTGGGTTTGCCGAGGACCGTCGTCAAACGTCAGCCAAACTTTCTTCCTTTCCATTTTTATCTCCTTTGGTGGCTTGTAACGCTTCAACCCATATCCGCTCATGCACCACCCCAGGCTCTGTGTGTGTGCATGTCGTGAACAAGGCGAGGCTTATTACCTGCCACCCAGCGGCTGAGCGCCAACAAAACATTGTTGCCGGTCGTTTAACGCTTGATGCCCGCTGCGGCCCGAAAATATCACTATCGAATACCCGTTCAAACCACCGGAAAAAGAATCCGGAACGCCGCACCGCCCATCGGTGAATCGCCCAAGGTCAGCTTGGCGCTGTAGCTCTCGATGATGTCCTTGACCACCGCCAGGCCGATGCCCTGCCCCGGGTGCTGGCGATCCAGACGCTCTCCGCGTTCGAGAATCCGTGCGCGCTGATTTTGTGGTACGCCGGGGCCGTCATCCTCGACACACAACTCGGTGCCGCTGAGAGTTTCACGCACACTGATGCGTACTTCGCCCAGGCACAGGCGATAGGCGTTTTCCAGCAAATTGCCCATCATCTCCAATAGGGCGCCTTGCTCGATCGGTACGTAACACGGGTCGGGCAAATCGAACGCGACGTGCACGCGCTTGTCGCGATAGACCTTGTCCAGTGTGTCGCACAGGCTTTTCAATACCGGGTGCAAGCGCACCTGATGACGTACCAGACCACTTTTGCGCAGGCTGGCGCGCTGCAATTGGTAGCTGATCTGCTGGCTCATGCGTTCGATCTGGGTTTGCAGCACCCAGGCCTGATCGCGATCCTCAGGACGCTGGGCCAGGTCTTCACTGACGCCTTGCAGCACCGCCAGCGGCGTTTTCAGGCTATGGGCCAGGTCATCGAGGGAATCACGGTAGCGACTGCGCTGCTCACGCTCACTGTGCAGCAAACGGTTGAGAGAACCGGTCAGGCGCAGCAATTCCCGGGGATGTTCCTCACTGAGGCTTTCGCGGGTGCCACCTTCGATCTGGTCCAGCTCCTGGCTCAAGCGCCGCAATGCCTGCAAGCCCCAGGTCAGACCGATCCACAGCAACGCCAGCAGCACCAGCAGTGCCGCGCCAAAACCCAGATAAAGATTTTCCCGAAGGCCTTCGAGGGTCAGTTCGTACTCGCGAACGGGCTGCAGCGCCACGATGCTGAAGGCCGCACTTTTGCCGCCGAGCAACTTGACCTCGACGTCGTAGACAAAGAACTCCTGGCCATTGGCTTCGCGAATCCGCGCAAACTCGCTGCCACGCCCGTCGTAGCGCGGCTTGTAATTGATGCGTTCTTCCTGGGTCGCCTTCGAACGCCAGACCAGATGCCCTTCCCGGTCATAGATGTAGCCAAGCAATCGGCTGTCGGTGAGGTTGAAGCGTTCGTCAGGCAATTGCGCCGGCATCTGCAGGCTGTTGTTCTCCACCCGGGCGGCGGAGATCAACGTGGTCACGTCCGATGCCAGACGCTGCTCGATGGAGTCCTGCAAGGCCAGGCTGAAGGCACCCTGCATCGCCGGCAGCAGCGCCAGCATGAACAAAACCGCCAATAGCGTGGCGGCGAGCATCAAGCGAATGCGCAGCGAGCGAATCAAGTGCAACGCTCATTGAACAGGTAGCCCAGGCCGCGCACGGTGTCGATCGGTTTGAACCCGCCCGGCCCCTCCAGTTTGCGGCGCAGACGGCCGACCAGCACCTCGATCACATTCGGATCGCGCTCGTCGTCATCCGGGTAGAGCTGTTCCATCAAGCGGTCCTTGGGCACCACTTGCTGGTGATGGCGCATCAGGTATTCGAGGATGCGGTACTCATACGCGGTCAGTGCCAGCGGCTGTTCATCGAGGGACGCCTGCTTGCGGTTCAGATCCAGCAGCAACGGGCCAGCGACGATGGTCGACTGGGTGAAACCGCTGGAGCGGCGCAGCAAGGCATTCAGGCGGGCCTCCAGTTCTTCGAACTGAAACGGCTTGACCACGTAATCGTCGGCACCGGCGGCCAGGCCTTCGACCTTGTCCTGCCAGTTGCCGCGCGCGGTGAGGATCAGGATCGGGAAAGTCTTGCCACTTGAGCGCAACTGGCGGATCAGGTCGAGGCCGCTCATGCCCGGCAGCCCGAGGTCGATCACCGCCAGGTCAAAGTTGAACTGCGCGGTCTGGTACAGCGCCTCCTCGGCGTTGGCCACGGACTCGACCACGTGGCCGCTCTCCGTCAGGCGGGTTTTCAGGTGATGACGCAGCAACGCTTCATCTTCGACGACCAGCAGTTTCATAACGCTCTCCCGGGCAAATCAACATCTCCAGAGGCGCAACGTCGCACCTCAATAGCTAACACGGCAACGCTGGATCAACCACCACGGTTGATCCAGCGCAGGCTGCTCACGAAACGCTAGTCAAAAAGCGTAGTTGGCGGACAGGTAAGTCTGGGCGCTGCTGGTCAGGTCCAGCGAACCCTGCTTGCTGCCACCGCGCGCACTCATCTCGGTGCTGGCGTTGCTGCGCAGGTAACGGTAACCCAGTTCCACCGAGGTGTTCTGCGAAACCTGTTGCAGCACACCCACCTGGCCACCGATGGCATAGCCGATATTGCTGTCGCGGCTGAAGCCTGGCGACTCCTGAGTCATTTTGGTCAGGCCGGCCGTGGCGCCACCGAACAGTTTGGTGCCGCCGCCCACCGGGTAGAACAGATCGTAGCTGCCCAGGAGGTTTTCCTGACGCAGTTTAATGCCATTGTGCGAGCCCGACACGTTGTCGTAGGTGGCGTAGTACCGGCCCTTGGTATTTTGCTGGCCCAGACGAACACCCCAGGTAGTGTCCTTGCCGATCACGCCATCGGCATTCGGCTGATTAAGGTTGTCGTTCAGGGCGTGGGACTTTTTGACCTTGTCGCTGGTCTGTCCAAGAGTAAGGCTGGCGAAGTTGTCGTTGGACGCGAAGGCTGCAGTGCTTGCGCCCAGAACCGTGATTGCCAGAAGCAGTTTTTTGAATCCAGTCATTGGGGAGTTTCCTTATGTGCCGTTTGTTTTTTGGGTACGGGGCAAGGTTACGCACCCCGCCCTGAACTCCCCCTGAACGCACCCTGAACCTGGGCTGAACCGCCCCTTCCCGATGTTTCGACACGTTTCAACAGGAGTTCCGACCATGCGCATGTTCTTCGCCGTCCTCCTACTGGCCTTGAGCGGGCTCAGCCAGGCCGCCATCCAGACCCGGGAAATCCCCTACCAAAGTGCCGATGGCACGAAAATGATCGGCTATTACGCTTATGACGATGCCATCAAAGGCCCGCGCCCCGGGGTCGTGGTGGTGCATGAGTTCTGGGGCCTGAACGACTACGCCAAGCGTCGCGCCCGGGATCTCGCCGGCCTGGGCTACAGCGCCTTGGCCATTGACATGTACGGCGACGGCAAAAATACCGAGCATCCCAAAGACGCCATGGCGTTCATGCAAGCCGTGGCAAAAGACAGTGCCGTGTCGAGCGCGAGGTTTCAGGCCGGGCTCGACCTGCTGAAAAAACAACCGCAAACCGATCCGCATAAGATCGCCGCCATCGGCTACTGCTTCGGCGGTGGCGTGGTGCTCAATGCCGCAAGACAGGGTGTGCCATTGGCAGGCGTGGTGAGTTTCCATGGCGCGCTGGCGACCAATACACCGGCAACGCCAGGCAGCGTCAAGGCGAAGATCCTTGTGGAACACGGGGCGCTGGACAGCATCGTCACCCCGGAAAACATCACGGCCTTCAAGAGCGAGATGGACAAGGCCGGCGCCGACTACAAATTCGTCAGCCTCGACGGCGCCAGGCACGGCTTCACCAATCCGGATGCCGACCGGCTAAGCCATGGCGATCATGGCGGGCCGGACATTGGCTACAACAAGGCCGCGGATGAAAAGTCGTGGGCGGACATGCAGGCGTTTTTCAAGAAAATCTTCAGCTGACACCGTGCTCTGTGGCGAGGGGTCTTGCGCCCTCGCCACAAAAGCCATCTGCCACTATCCAGTCCCAAGGCAACCCGGCAAAATGTCCGACATGAATTCAGCCCCCGCCCTGCCCGTCTGCTGCACGCCCCTCGATGACCATTGGCCGCTGCCGTTTGTGCTGCCCGATACGGTCCTGCTGGGTACTCACTTCGATAGCGCCCGACTGGCCAGCGATGATTTTCAGCGCAGCGCCGTCGAAGCGCCGGCGAGCATCCAGCGCTCGGTGGCCAAACGGCAGACGGAGTTTCTCGCCGGACGGGTGTGTGCCCGGGCCGCGTTACAGCGGCTCGAAGGTTTGAGCTTCATTCCGGCCATCGGTGAAGACCGGGCGCCGGTCTGGCCTGCTCATATCACTGGCTCGATCACCCATAGCACTGGCCGGGCCGCGGCGATCGTGGCGAACAAAAGCCATTGGCGCGGCCTGGGCATGGATCTGGAAAACCTGCTCAATGCCGAACGGGCCGAACGTCTGGCCGGGGAAATCCTCAATCCGCCGGAGCTACAGCGCATGGCGGCAGGTGGTCACGATCAACGGGCATTGCTGGTCACCCTGACCTTCTCGGTCAAGGAAAGCCTGTTCAAGGCGCTCTATCCGATCGTTCAGCAACGCTTTTATTTCGAACACGCCGAAGTGCTGGAGTGGCGTGAGTCGGGTGAGGTGCGGTTGCGACTGCTCACTGACTTGTCCGGCGAATGGCGCAACGGCACCGAGCTGGATGCGCAGTTCGGGGTCAAGGATGGGCAGTTGTTGAGTTTGGTCAGCATCAAGGCCTGAGGTTTATTGGCGCCTGTTCGGGCCCCATCGCGAGCAAGCTCGCTCCCACACTGGATCTATGTCACGCCACAAATCCCTGTGGGAGCGAGCTTGCTCGCGATGGGGCCGCAACAGACAACACAAGGTTCAACGCTTCTCCTGATTGCGCGGCCAGCTCAGACTGAAACACGCCCCGCCAAGGCTTTTGCTCTTGCCGATCAACGCCCGCCCGCCATGCCAATGGATGATTCGCCGCACGATCGACAACCCCAGCCCATGCCCGCCTGACGCCCGGGTACGGCTGTCGTCGAGACGCAGGAACGGCGTAAAGATCTTCTCCCACGCTGACTCCGGCACACCCGGCCCATCATCTTCGATATCCACCCGGCATCGCTGCTGCCCCACCTGATAGCTGATGGTCACCCGTGATTGCGCGTGGCGCATGGCATTGCTCACCAGGTTCTGGATCGCCCGGTGCAGATAACGCGGTTCAGCCTCGACCCAGGCGTCGTCGTTATCGGCGGCCGACAGGCACAAGCCGCGCTGTACCGTGACGTCGGCGCGCAACGGCGCCAGTTCTTCGATCACCTGATCGACCAAGGCGTCCAGATCGATTCGCTGAAAGTTCAGCGCCGGCGAGCCCTGCTCCAACCGCGCGTAGGTCAGCATCTCGTCCACCAGCCGGTCGAGATCCTCGATGTCGTGGTCCATGCCCTGGCAGTATTTTTCCAGGGCTTGCGGCGTGGTGGCCGAACCGATCATCTCCAGGCCAAAGCGCAGGCGTGCCACCGGCGTGCGCAATTCATGGGACACCGCGCGCACCAGTTCGCGCTGGATCGCCAGCAACTGCTGCAAGTGCTCGGCCATGCCATTGAACGCCGAGGCCAGCCGCCCCACCGAGTCCGCGCCGCGCGCCGGCACGCGGGTTTCCAGACTGCCCTTGGCGATGCGCGTGGCGGCGGCCTCCAGGCCACGCAAGCGTCGCTCGAGCTGACGCACCAACAGATAAACGATCAAGCCGATCAGCGTCAGGCCCAGCGCGGCGATCAGCACCAGCCACTCCGGGGGATAAGGATTCATCTGATACAACGGACCGATTTCCAGGACCCACGGTGTGCCGACCATACCGGCGAACACCCGGATCGAATCGCCGCCCTTGCCCAGCGCCATCACAGTGTCGCCCTCGGACACCCGGCGACTCTGGTCTTCGTCCATGTCCGCCTCGTCAACCGTGACCAGACGCAGGTCGAAACCGAAGCCCTTGTCTTGCTTCAATTGCGCCAGGCGCATGGGCTGGTCGGCGACCGGGGTGCGCACCAGTTCATCGGTCAACAGGTAGATGGTCGCCCGGGCCAGTTGCTCGCTGATCTGCTGCACTTCCCCGGTGAGCATCAACTGTTCCTTGTCGCTGACCAGCTTGAATACCTTCGCCGCATGCGGGCCGGTCTGTTCCACCAGTGCCTGGCCGCGCAGCACACGAGTGCGCTGGGTCAGGTCGAGGTCGGTCTCGGCAAAGTTTTTCAGCGCCAGCGGAATGCCGAGCAGCCGCTCCCATACCAGCAAGGCCCGGTGGCGTTCGGTCTGGTTCATCGGTTGCAGGTTGTCGGCCATCAGCGTGAATGTGCCGTGGGCCAGGCGCTCGCGGTATTGCTCGCTGCGCACCTGATTGAGCAGGTGCAACGCCAGCACACCGAGCACCGCCACCAGAATCAGCGCAGCACACATGCCGCCATAGATACGCAGGAAGATCGAGTTCACAGGGTCTGGTCTACGCAAGCCTCGGGAACGAACAGATAGCCTTTGCTGCGCACGGTCTTGATCAGCCGTGGATGCTCCGGGTCATCACCGATCTTCGGGCGGATGCGTGAGATGCGCACATCGATGGAGCGGTCCTGACCGTCATAGCCGATGCCCCGCAGTGCGGTGAAGATCTCCTCCCGGGACAGAATGCGCCCGGCATTGGCCACCAACAGCCAGAGCAAGTCGAATTCGGCGCTGGTCAGCTCGATACCGTTGCCCTGCAACCAGGCTTCGCGCAAGGCGTTGTCGACGATCAACGGGCCGAACTGTAGACGCCGCTGTTTTTCCGGGGCGACTTCGGGCGTTTCACTGCGTCGCAGCAACGCCTGGATACGCGCCAGCAACAGGCGCGGGCGTACCGGTTTGCAGACGTAGTCGTCAGCGCCGAGGTCCAGGCCAAGAATCTGATCAGTGTCATCGGTGCGGGCGGTGAGCATCAGGATCGGGCCGTCATAGCGGGCGCGGACCTTGCGGCAAATGCTCAGGCCATCTTCGCCGGGGAGCATCAGGTCGAGGATCACCAGGTCCGGTTGTTCCTTGATGATGCGATTCGCAGCGAGCGCACCATCGCCTTCGATCGATACACGCAGGCCATTGGCTTCCAGGTAATCGCGGGTCAGTTCGGCCAGTCGCTGGTCGTCCTCCACAATCAATACCTGCCAGGCTTCTTGCTCCACGGGTGACCTCTGCTTGCCAAAACGCTAATAAGGAAGGATCCGCCCGTCTTTTTGTAATGATTCGGAGGGACAAATATGTATACACGCTGGGCCGATTGTATAAACGCCGCCCGTCGAGAACACAAGCGGGTAAATGCGTTCGGACGACGCGGTTTTTTGTGATAGGGTTCGCGCCCTTAAAAATCCGCCGAAGCATTTTCGATCATTGAAAAATGCTGAAAAAAGGTCCGGTCCAGCAAGGTCGCGGCCTACACGCCGATTCCCTCTTTCACACACAATTTACGCACAGGTTTATCCACAGGCAGTACGTTGCAATCGCCCCCCAAAACGCATTATCTTGTAGCCCGGCGCTAAAAAAACCCTAGATGTAGGGTTTTGCGCAAAAAAACCAAACACAAACCAGACACCAATTTCAAGCGCTTTTATTGCCTCTGTCCGGTTGAACCATACGTATTTTCGAAAGACCAAACCGCGCATGCGGATGGCTACTGTATTTCGGCCCAGAGTGGTGAAAACGGTACGGGTGTTGCAGTCCCAACTGTCACCTGCAAAGGACCAAGGTTTCAGGCCCAAGGCGTGAGACCAAAGACTTCGGCATGGAAGCGGCGCCCGATAAAGCCCCCTTCCTACTGTCCCGAAGTCGTTATGCCCGGCGCTCGCCGGTTGTAGTGCTTCAGGACGGAACGGTGGGCACCGTGATGGTGCCCAAACAAACATAGAGAATGTGGAGACACTCCCCCATGCAAACCGACACAACTCGCGAGAACCCGCAGGGCACCTTGCCGCAGGCCGCTGATTCGAATTCGGATCTGTCCGCCACCGCGCCTGGCCAACTGCGCGTGATCAAGCGTAACGGCACTGTCGTTCCCTACACCGATGACAAAATCACCGTCGCCATCACCAAAGCGTTCCTCGCAGTTGAAGGCGGCACCGCTGCTGCCTCGTCGCGAATCCACGACACTGTTGCCCGCCTGACCGAACAGGTCACCGCGACCTTCAAGCGTCGCATGCCATCGGGCGGCACCATCCACATCGAAGAAATCCAGGACCAGGTCGAACTGGCCCTGATGCGTGCCGGCGAGCAGAAAGTCGCTCGCGACTACGTGATCTACCGTGACGGTCGTTCGAAAGAACGCGCCGCCCACGCTCCGGCCGAAGAAGCGGTCAACGCTCACCCGTCGATCCGCATCACCCGTGCCGATGGCAGCCTGGCGCCGCTGGACATGGGCCGCCTGAACACCATCGTCACCGAAGCGTGCGAAGGCCTGGAAGAAGTCGACGGCGACCTGATCCAGCGCGAAACCCTGAAGAACCTGTACGACGGCGTGGCCCTGAACGACGTCAACACCGCCCTGGTGATGACTGCCCGTACCCTGGTTGAACGCGAGCCGAACTACTCGTTCGTGACCGCGCGCCTGCTGATGGACACCTTGCGCGGCGAAGGCCTGGGCTTCCTCGGTGTGGCCGAGAGCGCCACCCACCACGAAATGGCCGACCTGTACGCCAAGGCGCTGCCGGCCTACATCGCCAAAGGTATCGAGTTCGAACTGCTGAACCCTGTGCTGGCCACCTTCGACCTGGAAAAACTGGGCAAGGCGATCAACCACGAGCGCGACCAGCAATTCACCTACCTGGGCCTGCAAACCCTGTACGACCGTTACTTCATCCACAAGGATGGCGTGCGTTTCGAACTGCCGCAGATCTTCTTCATGCGCGTGGCCATGGGCCTGGCGATCGAAGAGAAGCACAAAGAAGACCGCGCGATCGAGTTCTACAACCTGTTGTCGTCCTTCGACTACATGGCTTCGACCCCGACCCTGTTCAACGCCGGTACCCTGCGTCCACAGCTGTCGAGCTGCTACCTGACCACCGTGCCGGATGACCTGTCGGGCATCTACCACGCGATCCACGACAACGCCATGCTGTCGAAATTCGCTGGCGGCCTGGGTAACGACTGGACCCCGGTTCGTGCGCTGGGTTCGTACATCAAGGGCACCAACGGCAAATCCCAGGGCGTCGTGCCGTTCCTGAAAGTAGTGAACGACACCGCCGTAGCGGTTAACCAGGGCGGCAAGCGCAAAGGCGCTGTATGTGCCTACCTGGAAACCTGGCACATGGACATCGAAGAGTTCATCGAGCTGCGCAAGAACACCGGTGATGACCGTCGTCGTACCCACGACATGAACACCGCCAACTGGATCCCGGACCTGTTCATGAAGCGCGTCTTCGATGACGGCAAGTGGACCCTGTTCTCGCCGTCCGAAGTACCGGACCTGCACGACCTGACCGGCAAGGCCTTCGAAGAGCGCTACGAGTACTACGAAGCCCTGACCGAGTACCCGGGCAAGGTCAAGCTGTTCAAGACCATCCAGGCCAAAGACCTGTGGCGCAAGATGTTGTCCATGCTGTTCGAAACCGGCCACCCATGGCTGACCTTCAAGGACCCGTGCAACCTGCGCAGCCCGCAGCAGCACGTCGGCGTGGTCCACAGCTCGAACCTGTGCACCGAGATCACCCTGAACACCAACAAGGACGAGATCGCCGTTTGCAACCTGGGCTCGATCAACCTGCCGAACCACATCGTCGACGGCAAGCTGGACACCGCCAAGCTGCAACGCACCGTGAACACCGCCGTGCGCATGCTCGATAACGTGATCGACATCAACTACTACTCGGTGCCGCAAGCGCAGAACTCCAACTTCAAGCACCGTCCGGTCGGACTGGGCATCATGGGCTTCCAGGACGCGCTGTACCTGCAGCACATCCCTTACGGTTCCGATGCTGCCGTCGAGTTCGCCGACAAGTCGATGGAAGCGGTCAGCTACTACGCGATCCAGGCTTCCTGCGACCTGGCCGACGAGCGCGGTTCGTACGAGACGTTCAACGGTTCGCTGTGGTCCAAAGGCATCCTGCCGCTGGATTCGCAACAGATCCTGATCGAGGCCCGTGGCCAGAAGTACATCGATGTCGACCTGAACGAATCCCTGGACTGGGCACCGGTTCGCGCCCGTGTACAGAAAGGCATTCGTAACTCCAACATCATGGCCATCGCACCGACCGCGACCATCGCCAACATCACCGGCGTCTCGCAGTCGATCGAACCGACCTACCAGAACCTCTATGTGAAATCGAACCTGTCGGGCGAATTCACCGTGATCAACCCGTACCTGGTTCGCGACCTGAAGGCTCGCGGTCTGTGGGATTCGGTCATGATCAACGACCTGAAGTACTACGACGGTTCGGTGCAGCAGATCGAGCGCATCCCGCAAGAACTCAAAGAGCTCTACGCGACCGCCTTCGAAGTGGACACCAAGTGGATCGTCGACGCGGCAAGCCGTCGTCAGAAGTGGATCGACCAGGCTCAGTCGCTGAACCTGTACATCGCTGGCGCTTCGGGCAAGAAGCTGGACGTGACCTACCGCATGGCCTGGTACCGTGGCCTGAAAACCACTTACTACCTCCGTGCCCTGGCCGCGACCAGCACCGAGAAGTCGACCATCAACACCGGCAAGCTGAACGCTGTTTCCAGCGGCGGCAACCACGGTGACGACTCGGTCCTGGCAGCGCCTGCCGGCCCTGCTCCAGTGCCGAAGGCTTGCGCCATCGACGAGCCGGATTGCGAAGCTTGCCAATAAGCTGAGCCGGTAAGCGTCGCAAGGCGCTTACTCGAAACCCCCGATCAGCCTCTGGCGGGTCGGGGGTTTTCTTTTGCCTGTAAGAAATTAGTGGCTGGACTGGCCTCATCGCGAGCAAGCTCGCTCCCACAGTTGATCGTGTTTATCAGGAAAGACTCGGTCCCCTGTGGGAGCGAGCTTGCTCGCGATGAGGCCATCACATCCAACACAAAACCTCAGATCACAAAAAAGCCCCTCTGATGAGGGGCTCCTTGCACAGCACAATCCAGCATCAAGTCATCTGAATGATGGTCTGCATGATGGTGCTCTGGGTGGAGATGGTCTTGGCGTTCGCCTGGTAGTTGCTCTGCGCCTTGATCAGGTCGACCAGTTCGTTGGTCAGATTGACGTTGGACTCTTCCAGGGAGTTCGAAACGATGGAACCCAGAGTTCCGGTTTCCGGTGCATCGTAACCAGGAATGCCCGATGCGTAGGTTTCTTTCCAGCTGGTACCGCCTACCGGTTGCAGGCCTTGCTCGTTGGTAAAGCTGGCCAGGGAGATCTGGCCGATCGGCTTGGTCTGGTTGTTGCTGAAGTTGGCCAGCAACACACCGCTGCCGTCGATGGTCAGGTTGGTGATCTGGCCAGTGGCGTAACCGTTCTGTGCCGGAATCGAACGCGCGGTGTCGGCGTTGAACTGGGTGGTGCTGGCCATGGCGATGGTCAATCCAGCCGGATCGGCTGCGGCGCCGTTGGCTGTCCAGACGCCATTGGTGACACTGCCCGGGGTCCAGTTGGTGATTTTCAGGTCACTGCTGATCACCGAAGTCGGTGGCGTGGTTGGCGGCGTCACCGGCGTGCTGACCGAAGTCAGTTTACCGGTGGAATCGAACGACATGGTCGAAGCAACCGGAGCGGTAACGGTAGGATCACTGCCATCCGGGTTGCGACCATCGATCAGCGTGTAGGTGTCCCAAGTGTTCGCTCCAGTCTTGACCATGTATTGATCCATGGTGTGCTGGTTACCCTGGGTATCGAAGATCGGAGTACTGAACGACTTGGTGAAGGTCTCGGTCTTGGACGGGTCGAACTTGTTCGCCGCAACCGTCTGGTCGATCACCGCCGAGGTGGAGTTCAGGTTGATCGTCGACGACACGGTGCTGGTGGACTTCGGCGCCAGGTTGGAGGTGTCGATTCGCAGGTCGGTCAGCACGCCATTGACGATCTTGCCGTTGGAGTCCACACCGTAACCTTGCAGGCGGGCAGTGCCGTCGCTGTTGGTGACGTAGCCTTCCTTGTCAGTCTTGAATGTACCGGCACGGGTGTAGGTCAGCGAACCGTTGTTGCTCAGGACGAAGAAACCGTTGCCCTGGATACCCATGTCGAGCACGTTGCCGGTGTTGCTCACGTCACCCTGACCGAACTGTTGGGAAACGTTGGCCAGGCGCACGCCGTTGCCGACGGTCTTGCTGCCGGTGCCCAGGCGGGTCGCCGAGTACACGTCTTCGAATTCTGCACGGGACGATTTGAAACCGGTGGTCGCGACGTTGGCGATGTTGTTGCCGGTCACGTCCAGTTGTTTATTGGCTGCATAGAGACCGCTAAGGCCGATATTGAAAGACATCATCCACTCCTTTGTGCCGTGTTAGTCGGCTCTACATACCAATGGTTTGTACTTTGGACAGGGCAACGCTACCCAGCCCGGCCAGATTGAGCATCAACTCACCGCCGGTCTGGCTGATGGTCACGCTGTTGACGGTCGCGGGCAGGTTGGTGATCAACGCGACGGACTGGCCATCGATCGTGCTCGTGGCGCCGAAGGTGTAGGTGCCCGCAGGTACTGTCTCACCCGCATCGTTCTTGCCGTCCCAGATGAAGCTGGCGTTGCCGGCCTTCTGCGAACCGAGGTCGATGGTGCGCACAGTCTTGCCGGTTGAGTCGGTGATCTTCAGGGTGGCGGACGCCACCGAAGACGGCACCACCACCGTACCGCTGAGGCTCTTGGTGGTATCGACCACGGCCTTGTCACCCGGCGCGATGACCGAACGGCCCACCAGCGACGACGCCTGCAAGGCCTGGGACGAGTTGTAGTTGCTGGCCAGGCCGCTCACGGTGCTGTTGAGCGTGGTGATGCCTTCCAGGCTGCTGAATTGCGCCAACTGGGCCACGAACGCGCCGTTGTCCTGGGGCTCCAGCGGGTTCTGGTTTTTCAGCTGGGTCACCAGCAACTGCAGGAACGCATCCTTGCCCAGGGCCTTGTTGCCCGTGGCGCTGCCGGTTGCCGACGCGAGGCCGTCAGTCGTGGTGTTGGTCTTGATCGAGGAGTTGGCCAGGATGTCATTGAGGCTCAAACCACTGGTGGAATCGGTAACACTCATCTGAGTCGCCCCTTATCACTGACCGAGGGTCAGGACCTTCTGCATCATGGTTTTGGCGGTGTTCATCATTTCGGCGTTGGTCTGGAACGAACGGCTCGCGGAAATCATGTCGGCCATTTCTTCAACCACGTTGACGTTCGGGTAGTAGACGTAGCCCTTGGCATCGGCCGCCGGATGGTTCGGCTCGTAGCGCGCCTCGAGGTTGCTCTGGTCTTCGACCACACCCAGCACCTGCACGCCCTGACCTGCGGCATCCTGGCTCTGGAACAGCGAGTCGCTGCCGCCACTCTGGCCGCCCTGGAACATGGTGGCGAACACCGGGTGACGCGCGCGGTAGGTCTGGTCGATGCTCGACGAAACCGTCTCGGCGTTGGCGATGTTCGAAGCGACGGTGTTCAAACGCGTGGTTTGCGCACTCATGCCGCTACCGGCAATGTTGAAAACACTGGATAGAGACATGGCTTACTCTCCGCGCAGGGCTGACACCAGCCCTTTGAATTTGCTGTTGAGCAGGGTGAAGCTGGCCTGGAAGCCGATCGCGTTTTCCGCATAGTTCGACTGTTCCAGCTGAGCGTCCACGGTGTTCTGGTCGATCGACGGTTGCATCGGCGTGCGATACAGCAACGACTCGTCGCCATTGCCCAGGCCTTCAGCTTCGATATGACGGCTATTGGTCATGTTCAAGGCGAAGGTACCGCTTTTGGTTTTCTCGTTTTGCTCAGCGAGCACTTTCGAGAAGTCCAGGTCCCGAGCCTTGTAGTTCGGGGTATCGGCGTTGGCGATGTTGTTGGCCAGGACTTCGGCACGCTGGGCGCGGAAGCCCAGGGCTTGTTCGTGGATACCGAGCGCTTTATCGAAGCTGATGCTCATGTCGGGAAACCTTCGGGTGACCTGATTTTTCGTAGGATCAACTTAGCAAGCCCCATGCCAATTCAAAAAAGCCCGGAAACCGGGGCTTTGCCGGCCATGGCAACGCGGCAATGCCAGAAAAGCGGCAACGGTTTTCCGCCGCATGCCGCTTTTCTGCCGCCTCCTTACCCTTTTCAGAACACCGCCAACCACTGTGGGAGCGAGCTTGCTCGCGATTGCGGTGTGTCAGGTAACGCTGAACTCGACTGTCAGGACGCTATCGCGAGCAAGCTCGCTCCCACAGGGGCCAGCAGCGTTTGCAAGAAATCATCAGGCAAAAAAAAACGGGAGCCCCTGAGGGCTCCCGTTTTTTGACAATACCAACGAAATCACTTCGCCTGGTAAATGATCCCCGGGCTGCACTGGACCATCTGGTAATGATCCGGCAAACCGTTCAGCGCTTCGGAAGCACCGAGGAACAGGTACCCCCCCGGCTTCAACGTGCTGTGGATGCGCAACAGGATGTCCTTCTTCACCTCGGCGGAGAAGTAGATCAGCACGTTGCGGCAGAACACGATGTCGAACTTGCCCAGGCTCGCGTAGCTGTCCAGCAGGTTGAAGGAACGGAATTCCACCCGGCTCTTGATCGGCGCCTTGATCGCCCAGCGTCCCGGCCCTTTCGGGTCGAAATAACGCTGCAGACGCTCAGGCGACAGACCGCGGCCGATGGCCAGGCTGTCGTACTCGCCGGTCTTGCAGTTGTTCAGCATGGTGCCGGACAGGTCGGTGGCAACGATCTGCACACCCATCCTCAACTGGCCCATGTTGACCCGCTCGAACTCGTCGATGGACATCGACAGCGAATACGGTTCCTGGCCCGACGAGCACGCCGCCGACCAGATGCGCAGGCGCTGGCCGGGACTGGCCTTGATCGCTTCGGGCAGTACCTTGTTCTTCAAGACTTCAAACGGGTAGGTGTCACGAAACCACAGGGTTTCGTTGGTGGTCATGGCGTCTACCACCTGCTCGCGCAAACCGCTGCGCGGTTGCGTCTGCATGCGCTGAACCAGCTCACCCAAAGACTTGATGCCTTGCTGTTCCATCAGTTTGTTGAGACGGCTGGAGACCAGGTACTGCTTGTTTTCACCGAGCAAAATGCCACAGGCTTTTTCCAGGAATACCCGGAACTGTTCGAAATCCAAATTACCCGTAGACAATGATGCCGCCTCTTAAATCGTGTTGACCGCCAGGGGCGCGGGCCCCTGGCTGATATCTGCTGCCTTGATCCGGTCGACTACCCGGGATGCCAGGTCATCAGGACGGAACTTGGCCAGGAAGTCATCGGCACCGACCTTCTTGACCATCGCCTGATTGAACACACCCGACAACGAAGTATGCAGGATGATATGAAGCTTTTGCATGCGCGGGTCGTTGCGGATTGCCGCCGTCAGGGTGTACCCGTCCATTTCCGGCATCTCGATGTCGGAGATCATCATCAGGAACTCTTCTTCCGGCTTCTTGCCCTCGTCGACCAGTTTGCGCAGGTAGTCCAGCGCTTGCCGACCGTCGTTCAACGCCACCACTTCGACGCCGACCGTTTGCAGGCAACGCGTGACCTGCTTGCGCGCCACCGACGAGTCGTCGACCGTCAGCACGCGCAACGAAAGCGCCTTGTGCTGGGTTTCGACATCCACCACGCCGACGGAAATCGCTTCCGGCGTCGGTGCCACTTCCGCCAGCACCTTCTCGACATCGATGATTTCGACCAACTGATTGTCGACCCGCGTCACCGCCGTCAGGTAGTGATCGCGACCGGTGCCCTTGGGTGGCGGATGGATCTCCTCCCAGTTCATGTTGACGATGCGTTCCACCGAGCGAACCAGGAAACCCTGGGTCTTGGTGTTGTACTCCGTGATGATCACGAAGGGATTGTTCTTGTCCTTCAAAGCACCGGAGCCGGTCGCCATCGCCAGATCGAGGATCGGAATGGTCGCCCCCCGGATGTTCGCCACGCCGCACACGACAGGACTGGACTTGGGCATCAGCGTCAGTTTGGGGCATTGCAGCACCTCCCGAACCTTGAACACGTTGATCCCGTACAGCTGCTGGCCGTCGAGACGGAACAACAACAGCTCAAGGCGATTCTGCCCCACCAGTTGCGTGCGCTGGTTCACCGAATCCATTACACCAGCCATGCCCAGACTCCTACACCAACGCCAAGTGTTGTTGCGACGTGCCTTCATCACTAAACGGCACGGCGCTTGCTTTTTTAATCGTTATGAACACAGAACCGACATTTTTCCGACGCCTGACCACACCCTGCCGCAAATTGCTCGGCGTGCTGGCGGCCGTTTGCCTGTTCAACGCTGGCAGCCCTGCCCTTGCTGACGCGGTTACCTTGCCTGACATGCTTATCGGCGTCACTCAGGGCTTTCTTGAATTCACCGTAGAAGACTATCTGGCTACCAGTCAAACGGAAGGCCGCTACGAGATCCAGGTCAACCCGCTCGATCCGCGCATGCACATGCCCATGTGCGACAAGGAATTGACAGCAACCCTTGAGAGTCCCAAGCCGCTGGGTCGGGTCACGGTCAAGGTCCGCTGCGAGGGCGCCTCCCCCTGGACCGTGTTCGTACCCGCTCAAGTCCGCCTGTTTCGCGATGTCGTGACCAGCGCCCGGCCACTGCGCCGCGCCAACATTGTCGAGCCTTTGGATGTGGTCCTGCGCGAACGCGATATCAGCCTCATCGGCCAGGGCTACCTGACCTCCCTGGACCAGGCTATCGGGCAGCGACTGACCCGACCAATGGTCGCCGACCAGGTGATTACCCTGGTGCATATCGAACAGGCCGAGGTCATCCGCAAGGGTGATCAGGTGGTGATTACCGCCCGCAGCGGTACGCTCAGCGTACGCATGCCGGGCGAAGCCCTGTCAAACGGCAGCCTGAGCGAACAGATCCGGGTGAAAAACCTCAATTCCCAGCGAGTCATCAAGGCGCAGGTCATGGCGCCGGGGCAGGTGGAAGTGTCCATGTAAGGCTCCCTGCTCATCGGAATGTGGCGCTTGCCCCGGCTGTTCCCTAGACTGTGCTCCATGCAGGGCAAGCGCTGGCGCGCGCGAGGTTCATTGATAAATGGGCCTAAAGTTTTCCAGGGAATGGCCGAAACCATGGCAAGCGTCCAAATTCCCAGAGGTTTTTTATCATGGTCATCGATTTCAGCCGTTTGAACAGCTCCTCGTCACTTACGGGCAGTACACGTACCAGCGCCAGCAAGGAAAACGCCGAAACCGGCAAATCCGCGCCGCTGGAGTCCGCGGCCGAACAGGCCGGTACCGTCAAAAGCGGGGAATCGGTACATCTCAGCGATGAGGCTCAACAGTTGCAGAAGGTCACTGACAAGCTGCGCGATCAACCCGCCGTCGACAACGCCCGCGTGGCCGAGTTGAAAGCAGCGATTGCCGATGGCAGCTATAAAGTCGACAGCAACCGTGTAGCCAGCAAACTGCTCAACTTCGAAGCCCAGCGCTAGGCCACCGCCGGCGCCAGGCTTTTGGACGCTTAAAACCCAAGGCCAGCCATGCACGACACTAATCTACTGCAACTGATCACCGACGACTTTGCTCCAGCGCAACACCTGCTGGAATTACTGCAGACCGAATCCCTCGCATTGCATGGCCGCGACATGCCATTGCTCGAGGACATCCTGGCGCAGAAACAGGCATTGGTCGTGTTGCTCGAACAGCATGGCCGCAAGCGCAGTGAAATTCTCGCCAGCCTCAACCTGCCGACCAACCGTGGCGGTCTTGAGCAACTGGCCAGCCAGTCGAGCATTGGCGACCAGTTGCTGGCGCAAAGTGACGTGCTGACCGATCTCCTGGCCCAGTGCCAGGCCATCAACGCCAACAACGGCCAGTCGATCCTCACCCAGCAGGCCGCTACAGCCACCCAGCTGAAAATCCTCACCGGCGGTGAAACCCCGGCGCTTTACGATGCCAGCGGAACATTCTCCAGGCTTGCCAAGCCACGCCCGCTCAGTCAGGCATGAACCGGTCAATGCCCCCGCTCTATCAAGACGCGCAACATACTGGCAAACTGCTAGCCTGCCGTAGTCAAATTTTGTCTGGAGATTGATTAACCGTGTCCAATGCCTTATCCGTGGATGATGCTCCGCAGCCACCCAAGGTGCTCTCCACGCCCTTGGAAATCTCCAGCAACCTGCGCCAGCTGCTCGAAAGCCATGACCCGCTGATCATTACGTTCCACGAGCGCAGCCAGCGTTTCCAGAGTTACCTGGTGGACCTGGACCGTGACAGCAATATGATTGCCCTGGACGAAATGATCCCCCGTGATGGCGAGCGTTACCTGATGGCGGGCGAACCGTTCAGGGTCGAAGGCTTCCACGAAGGCGTACGCATTGCCTGGGAAAGCAACGGCCGATTGACCATCGATGAATCCGGTGGCAGCCGCTGCTATCGCGGCGCCCTTCCCGATGAAGTGGTGTACCACCAGCGCCGCAATGCATTCCGTGCAGCACTGAAGCTGGCACAACTGGTCAACGTCAACCTCGATGGCGAAAAGCTCAAGGCTCCGATCAGCGGCAAGCTGCTGGATATTTCCGCTACCGGCTGCAAATTGCGTTTCGACGGCGACATCACTGGCAGCCTGCAACTGGGTCAGGTTTACGACCGCTTCAGCGCCGAACTGCCCTTTGGCAAGATGACCGCGCCGGTCGAGTTGCGTTATCTGCACTTCGAAGAAAAGATCTCCACCACCTTCGCCGGCATTCGCTTCCACAACATGAGCGGGCTGGTGCAGCGTCAGGTCGAACGCTTCGTCTACCAGTTGCAACGCGAAGCGCGTCGCTTCGACAAAGACGATCTCTGATAGAGCGTCAACAAAAAACGGGCAGTCCCTGGCGGTGACTGCCCGTTTTTTTATGCACTGAATTTAAGGCCTGGCCTCGGTAAAGCTTTGCTCGCGGCCCGAGTCAGGGTCTTGCGGCGGTTGATCGTCTTCAGGTTCGGCTGACGGCTCCGGATTCACCGGATTGCACATCTGCTCCTGCACCACCTGCTCATCGACCCGCGGGTCGAGGCAGGCCACCAGTGGCGAACTCGTCATATTGTCCGGCATGGCCACGTGATGCAGCGGTGCGTCGTCGACCTGATGCAGGTTGGTCACCGCTTTCGGGCGAATCCGCCATACCAGCACCAATGCAAAGAAACTGAAGAAGGCATAGAGCATCTGACTGCCGAACAGCTTCATCAGCACGCCCGCCACCAGCGGCCCGATACTCGCGCCAACGCCGTAGGTCACCAGCAACATTGCCGTCAGGGACACCCGGCGATCGCCTTCAACATGGTCATTGGAAAACGCCACCGCCAACGGATACAGACAGAACTGCACCAACGAACAGACAAAACCGGCGATAAACAGAACCTCCAACGGCACCTGCGGCATGATCGCCAGCGGCAGTGCGGCCAGGGCCAGGCTGAATGCGAAACTGCGGATCAACACGGCCCGATCGTAACGGTCGGACAACCAGCCCAACGGCCACTGCACCAGCAGCCCGGCAAAAATACAGCTACCCATGAACAGACCGACCAGCTCCGTGGACAAACCTTGCTGCGAAGCATACAGCGGCGCCAGACCATAGAACGAACCGACGATCAGCCCTGCCCCCAGCACCGTACTCAATGACTGCGGCACACGCTTGATAAAGAACCGTGGCTCCATGGGCGCCGGATGCAAGGGTGCAGGGTGGATCCGCCGGGTCAGGGCCACGGGCACCAGGCACAGGGCGAAACACAGGGCAACCAGCATCAGCAGCTCCAGCCCCAGCGCCGGGTGCATGACCAGAATCAGCTGCCCCATCACCAGGCCCAGGTAAGAGGCGATCATGTAACCGCTGAACACCAACCCGCGCTGCTTGGCCTCGGCCTGTTCGTTCAACCAGCTCTCGATCACCATGTACTGGCACATCATGCCAAGGCCGACGATCACCCGCAGGAACAGCCAGGCCGGCAGCCAATCGATCAGGCCATGGCCCAAAACCGCCGCACCGACGATTCCGGCACAGGCCGAGTAGGCCCGGATATGCCCGACCCGGGCAATCAACCGGTGACCGATCTTGCCCCCCAGCACCAGGCCGAAGTAGTTGGCGGCCATCAACGCACCGACCCACAGGCTGTCGACATGGTCGGCCGCCAGGCGCAGGCCCAGGTAAGTACTCAGCAGGCCCGAGCCGATCAACATCATCAGCGAAGCGAAATACAGTGCTCGAAAGGATTTCCAGATTTGGCGCATCGGCGTTCCGCGCGGCTCCTTGCAGTGAGAATCGGCTATCGCTAAACGATAGCCGGATGTCGACGGATCGTCAGGCCTGGGCTGCTAAAACACGCCGTTCCCAGGGAGTAATTTCATCATGAAAACTGCTCAGTTCCAGAGTCTTCGAAGCGATGTAGCCTTCGATGAATTCCGCACCGAACAGTTCCTTGGCCAACTGGCTACGTTTCAGACGCTCCAGTGCCGCATGCAAGGTACAGGGCAACGAAAGATTGTCCGGCACTTCGAACTCACCCTGGATCGGCGCACTCGGCTCCAACGCGTTCTCGATGCCATGCAACCCCGCCGCCAGGCTTGCGGCAATCGCCAGGTATGGATTGGCATCGGCCCCCGGCAAGCGGTTCTCAACCCGACGGGCCACCGGCAAACTGGCCGGTATGCGCAAGCCGGCCGCCCGGTTGTCATAGGACCAACAGGCATTATTCGGTGAGGCGTAAGGGTGGCACAAGCGCTGATAGGAGTTCACGTTCGGCGCAAACAACGCAGTGAAGTCGGCCATGCACACTTGCTGGCCGGCAATGAAGTGACGGAAGGTTGCCGTCTCCTGCCCCGCCTTATCACTGAACACGTTTTGCCCCGAATCGATCTCGACGACACTCTGGTGAATATGCATCGAACTGCCTGGCGTATGCGCCAGCGGCTTGGCCATGCACACCACGCTCAGGCCGTGCTTGAGGGCAACTTCCTTGAGCAAGTGCTTGAACAGCAACGTCTGGTCGGCCAGCAGCAATGGATCGCCATGCAGCAGATTGATTTCGAACTGGCTGATGCCCATTTCGTGCATGAACGTATCGCGGGGCAGCCCCAACGCAGCCATGCACTCGTAGACTTCATTGAAGAAGGGTCGCAGCCCATTGTTGGAACTGACACTGAACGCCGACTGACCATTCTCGCGACGACCATCCAGCCCGAGCGGTGGCTGGAACGACTGAGTCGGGTCGGTATTGGGTGCAAAAACGAAGAACTCAAGCTCGGTCGCCACCACGGGCGCCAGGCCGCGGGCTGCATAACGGGCAATCACGGCCTTGAGCTGACCACGGGTCGACAGGCTGGAGCTGGTGGTGGTGCCCAGTTCATTCGCGTCGCAAATGGCGAAAGCGCGCGGCGGATTGCTCCAGGGCAGGCGGTGGATTTGTGCCGGGTCCGGAATCAGCGCCAGGTCGCCATCATCGCTGCCGTAAAACCGCGCCGGCGGGTATCCGCCCATGATGCATTGCAGCAGCACGCCCCGCGCCATCTGCAAACGTCGACCGTCGAGAAACCCCTCGCTGGTCATCACTTTGCCCCGTGGAACGCCGTTCAAATCCGGCGTGACACACTCAACTTCATCGATGCCCGTCAATCGCTGCGCGAGTGAACTCAGGCCAACGGTCGTCATGACGCAATCCTTGTTATTGTGCGAGCCGCGAACGGCGACCGTACAAAATAGGCTCCGCGTGTTCGGAATTTCAAGCAGCGTCGATAAATATGCTGCCAGTCAGGGCAGGTAAAGGCGGAACACCCCACCGCCCAACGGACCACCATTGCCGATTTCGGTGCGTCCGCCGACGCCGTTGCGCTGATGCAACGCGGCAATTCGTCCGGCAAAGTACAGGCCCAACCCGGTACTTCCGGTGCTTTGATTGATGCCCTGCACGTAATCGGCCTGGCGCTCGATCATCTGCGCCGGATACCCCTGGCCATCGTCATTGATGGTCAATACAAGTTGCCCCGCTTCATCGCTGACGCTGATCAAAACGGCATGCCGTGCAAAGCGGATGGCATTGTTGATGCAGTTGGCCAATACCGACGCGATCAACTCACGATCGAAGAAACCCAACGGGCTCAGCGGGTCCACTTCATAGGTAGCCATGATGCCGCGGCTGGCGAACACTTCCTGATGGCAAGCCAGTTGCGCTTCGATGAAGTCGTCCAGTTCATGGTAGGCCGGCTGCAACGGCATCTGGTTGACGCCGAGCTTGTACAGCCCCAGCAACTGCACCAGCATGCCGTTGAGGTGGGCGAACTCGAAGTCGATCACGCCCTGCTCCGGTGTCTGTTGCGCCGCCTGCGGCAATCGCGCCAGCCACTGGCTGTGGGCCTGCATCAGCATGGCCAGCGAGTTCTTCATGTCGTGCACGGTAGAGGCAATCACCGTGGAGAAATCCAGTGCCTGTTGGTTGTCGTTCATTGGCCAAACGCCTTGCTTTTCAGCTTCTGGTAACGCGGATAACGCGCGTCGGAGTCGGGCATCAGGCCGACCATTTTCAGGCAGCTCCGACATTCTTCCAGCTCCGCTGAAGGAACGCCGGTATCGGTGCCGTGCAACAACGACTGCGCCAGGTTCAGGGCGATACTGATGTTCTTCGGCTGCATCGCCAGGGCTTTGCGGAACACCGCTCGCGCCTCCACCAGATTGCCGGTCTTGTACACGCGCACGCCCTGACGGTTGAGTTCAGCGGCGGCGTTGCCGGAGTTGAGGATGCTCGGGTCGTCAGTCTGCTTGGCGATGTCCTTCATCACCACCGGATCGTCGCCGTAGATTTCCACGCAGTTTTTCAGCATCGCGGTACCGGCCTCGGTCTGCCCGAGCATTTTCAGCTGTTTGGCTACCAGCAACGCCGCTTCGGCACTCATGAATTGCTCCATGCCATCCAGACGCAACAAGGCCTGCTCGGTGAGCTTGTCAGCCGTCTCGGCATCGTTGAGCAACAGACTGGTGGCCTTCATCAGGCGTGCGCGGATTTGCAGGCCCGGATCGGAAGGGTTTTCCTTGGCCACGGCGCTCAATGTGGTATTGATTTCCAGGCGGGTCCGCGTGTCCAGGCCTCTTTCGCTGCCCTTGCTGATCAAGGCGTGGGCCAGGCCGAGGTTGCTCTCGGCATCCTTGAACCGCGACTGCGCACCCTGGCTCACAGCCTGGCGATAGGCCTTGGCCGCCGTGTCGAAATCCTCGTTGGTCATCGCCAGCTTGCCCAGCAACGCCTGGCGGCGAACCGCCAGCGGCGACAGGCGAATCGCTTCCTCCAGAACACGCTGTGCACCCTTGGTATCGCCTTCGGCGACCAGCACGTCCGCCATGCCGTCATACAGCGACGGCATCATCGGGAAGACTTTCAGGGCTTTTTCGTAAATGCCTTTGGCCTGCGCGACCTGACCGCGCTTGAACAGCAACTTGCCCAACCCGGCAAACGCCCATGGCAATGGGCGGTCAGCAATAATGCCGTCGTACAGGCGCTCCAGCGCTTCGTTCTGATTGAGGTCGCGCAGGGCATCGGCGCGATAGCGCAGGCACAGTGGCGAATAGCGGATGTCTTGCTTGCACAGGGCGATGCAGGCGTTGAGCACTTCCATCGGCTTGCCGCGGTCGAGGGCCTGCAGGATCGGCTTGAGCAGGGTCTTGCGCTGCTCCAGGCGCTCCAGGCGCTGGGCCAGGCTGGAACGGTTGAACGGCTTGGTCAGGTAGGCATCAGGCTCGTGCTCCAGCGCACTGAGCACCATGGCCTGGCTGGTTTCGGCGGTGACCATGACGAACACCGCTTCATGGCTGATCAGCTTTTCTTCCATCAGGTCTTCGAGCACCTGCTGGCCGTTCTTCTTGCCGTCGCCCAGATGAAAGTCCTGCAGGATGAAATCGTAGGCCTTCTGCGAGCACATTTTCAGCGCCTGCTCGCCGGTATCGGCAGTGTCCACTTCCTTGACGCCCAGTTCGCGCAGCATCGACCTGACCGAACTGCGGAAGTCCGAGAAATCATCGACGATCAGAAAACGCTTTTGGTGATACGACAGCATCGAAGATTTCCAGGCAATTTAAGAAGAAGAACCCAAAGGCAAATACACGGACGGACTCAACTTCGCAGCCCTTGTTTTGGCGCGCAGATGATAACGGGTGGCACTAGGCTATCAAACACCTTCTCATAGACAATGAGCCCCCCATGCCGACCGAAAGAGACGAACAAGTCCCTGACTGCCCGGGTTATCGGCCAGCAACAGCGTTCCCTTGAGAACCTTCCCCGACGCTCATTCTGAATATGCGAAGCCCTTACTGAAAACGACACCTCACGCACAAAAAAAATGCTGATACGTGAACACCAGCAATACATGAACATCAGCAAATTCCGGTGGCTGGCCAGGCAGAATTAGCCGACAAATTGACTAAGTCGATATTGGTGTTCCTAAGTGCACGCCATTCGTCGATTAATTGACGATTTTGATCAGAATCAGACGTTCGTCGCAGGCCCACGGTGGCGAGTCTAATACCTTGATTTTCGAGGGTTACCCCCCCTCTTTGAGAACATCGCCCAGGCCTGCCCGTACCGGGTTGTATCGAGGACTGACGGACGGGCAGGCTGGCAGCGCTCCGGGCTGACCTAGACTCCGTTGAGAGGCGCGCGGGAGTCCATCATCATGTGCAATCCATTGAACATTGTTCGTATTTATTTCCTCTCTCGGGCTTTACCTGCCCTTTGGAAACGTTCGCCCCTCTTGCCGATGCTGTTGACGGAAATGGCCCCATGGCCCGTGGTTGCCAATGACTGGACAAGCACCATCACGGCCTCCCGGCGTTCAAATCTGTCCTTCAATCGCGGCGACTCAGCGAGCAAGTGGCTGACCCGGGAAGGCCTGCGAGTGGAGGCCATCGTTGGTTTTTCAAGGAGGTCAGGAAGATGATCACTGACCAGGAAAAGCCAATAGGCGTGATGTTGATCGATTGTCGTCCCCTCGTACTCAAGGGCCTTCACGACTTGATTGATGCCAGAAAGCCCCGGATGGAAGTGACAGGCCAGGCCACCACTTATACCCATGCACTGAATCTTGCCGATCAGCTGCGGCCCAATGTCATTTTTTTCAGTTTCTTTCCGGATGCGCTGAATCCACTGGATGTCGTCGCGGGACTCACCCGTATCGCCGACATGAAAGTGCTGCTGCTCAAGGGCCTGTACGAAGCCGTCCCCGCCGCCCAGGCGATAGAAGCTGGCGCTCACGGCATCGTGCTGGCGGAAGACCCGACAGAATCGATTATCCAGGCCATCCTCAAGGTCCACCATAACGACATCGCAATGGATAGAGCCTGGGCTGGCGGCCTTCGCGGCTATGCCGCGACCGAGCATATCCCCTTGAAATGCAATCGAGAGCAGGCGAAACAGGCGCGGTTGACCCTGCGCGAGAGAGAACTGATTCGCGCCATCGTGGGCGAACCGTCCGCCAAATATGTGAGCATCGCCGGACGCCTGGGGATCAGCGAGCACACCGTGCACAACCACCTCAGCAACATCTATCAAAAGCTTGATCTCATCAACCGCATCGACTTGCTGATGTATGCGCTCAAACACGGGCTCACCCACAACGAAGCACCGCCCTCCACCTGGGTGGAACTGGAATGAATTTCAAGTCGATACAAGACGGTCTGCCCCTCACTTTCAGGGAGTAGGCCGTTACCCTGTCGCCATCCTTGACGGCGACCTGGAACAGGGTGCCCCCGCAATGCCGATGTCGCTCTCGATACATCCTGCCGCATTGACCTGTATCTCCCCCGCCGCGCTCCTCAAGCCTTGTGCTGCTCGATAGTTCACCGCGGCTGCGATCACGCGAATCTCGCATTGGAACTGCAGAAAAATGCGAGGGTGGTTTCCTGGGCCACCCTCACATCCTTTCACACGCGCAATACCTCAGGCGCTGCCAAAAAAGATGTCGGTATTCTGAACATCGACCCCGACCAAGGTGATGGTCGTTGTTTGTCCGCCAGTCTCGGCAACCGTCACGACGCTGTCCGCGCCAGTGTTGTTGATCGATTGGACAACGGCGTTCGGGTCGCCGTTGAGCACCAGCTTGTCTTGCACGCCCGCCCCCACATCGAAGCCGGTGACCTGGTAGCGGTTCTGATTGACTGACAAATCGACGTTGAAGGCATCTCGCTCACCGCCGGTGCCAACCAGCGTGAAGTCGAAGAGTGCATTGCCCGGGTCGTTGGCGAACAGGTTGGCGTCAAACGTACTTGTCGCCGAGTCCCCATCCTTGTCCGTCAGCGTCGCGCTGAATGCCAGCTGGACATCGCTGGCCAGGCTCTCACTCTGCTGAATGAACTGGATCACCGGGATCTTGACATCGCCCCGGCCCATCGTCAGCTGAACAGCGTCGATCAGTTGCGTACCCTCCTTCGCAATGAGGAAGGACACCTGCCCGCCAGCTTCCGGAGTCAGGGTGTTCACCTCGACGAGGTTCGAATGCGTGCCATCCGCATAGTAGATCCTGTAGTACAGGTCTTCGGTCGCCGTGTTGTAACCCGCCACGGAGTTGTCGATAAAGACCTTCATGCCCGTCAGCAGGCTCTCTGGGTTGATGACAAAACTTTCATCGGCGGCGCTGATTGCCGCCAGGTTATCTCCCTGGAAAACGTTATTGCCGACGCCGATGCCGGCCGTGCTGACGAACATGGACGCCGGGTCGATGTACGACGGCAGCGGGTTGGTTTGTAGCGCGGCTTCGGTGGGGTCGGGTGCTCCGAGCCCGATGCCAGTCAGGATGTCCGCAGTCGACGCCAGCGCCTTCGCGGAAAAGAACACGATCTCCTCGGACGCCGAAGGAATAGTCGGGTCATTCGTCTGAGGGATCAACAATGTGTGCACCGAATCCGGACCGCCGGGATCGAGCGAGCCGTTGGCACTGCTGTGCACGATCGTCGAACTGAAGCCCTGCACCAGATCCAGTGCATAGCGGCCATCGGCATAGGCACTCAGCGTATAGTCGACGGTGGTATTCGCCGTTGCGGCGTTGTTGTCGAAATCACCGGTCAAGGTTCCTGCGAATTGGTACGCACCATTGGCATCCGGTGATGACGCCAGCTCGTGGAGCGTGCCGGTCCCGGTCGTGGTCGTGTTGTCTGGCCTGATGAGAGTGAACTGGTCATTGACCAGCGAGATATCCAGACCGGCCGCACCCAGCCCGTCGGCTCCCGCCGCCATATTCCAGAACCCGGATTGCGCAAGGACGCTACCGGTCCCGATCAGGTTGCCGAAACTGAGCGCCGGCCCGTCGTCCTTGAACACCAGGTTCTGCCCGATGTTCAGGGTCGCCTGGGCGCTGTCGCCGTCCCCGTCGGTCTTGATCGCCGTCAGCGTTACCAGGTTGTCCGAGGTCAGAGTCGTCGAATCATCCGGATTGGTGGCGTTGGCATGCACCACCGCCCGGCTCTGGTCGAGTGTGACGCTGCCGTTGGCGGCCACGCTGACCGTGAACACCAGCAGGTTGCCCGTGGCCGTGCGGCCTTCGACCACGGAGCCATTGAGCGACAGGTTCACCGCGTCGCCCGAGGCCGTGTCCGTCAATCCGGAAGCCCCCGCCCCCACGCCCAGCGCATAGGTCAGCGCCCCCGCTCCATCGGCGCCAAACGCCGAGTTGAAGTTGGCGGCAAAGCTCTGGGTATCGTTGGTGGTCAGTACCGTCTCGTCCACGGTCAGCGTCGGTTCCACGCCGGTGGTGCTGATGCTTGGTCCGTCGTCCTTGAACACCAGGTTCTGCCCGATGTTCAGCGTCGCCTGGGCGCTGTCGCCGTCCTTGTCGGTCATGGTCGCGGTCAGCGTCACCAGGTTGTCCGTGGTCAGAGTTGTCGAGTCATCCGGATTGCTGGCGTTGGCATGTACCACGGCGCGGCTCTGGTCCAGCGTGACGCTGCCATTGGCAGCCACGCTGACCGTGAACACCAGCAGGCTACTGAGGGCCGTGCGGCCTTCCACCACTGCACCGTTGAGCGACAGGTTCACCGCCTCACCCGAAGCCGTGTCGGTCAGCCCGGAGGCCCCCGCCACCACGCCCAGCGCATAGGTCAGGGTGCCGGCCCCATCGGCGCCAAACGCCGGATTGAAGTTGGCGGCAAAACTCTGGGTATCGTTGGTCGCCAGTAGCGTCTCGTCCACTGTCAGCGTCGGCTCCACCCCAATGGTAGTGATGCTCGGTCCGTCGTCCTTGAACACCAGGTTCTGCCCGATGTTCAGCGTTGCCTGGGCGCTGTCGCCATCCCCGTCGGTCATGGTCGCCGTCAGTGTCACCAGATTGTCCGAGGTCAGAGTCGTCGAATCATCCGGATTGCTGGCGTTGGCATGCACCACGGCGCGGCTCTGGTCGAGCGTGACACTGCCGTTGGCCGCCACGCTGACCGTGAACACCAGCAGGTTGTCTGTGGCCGTGCGGCCTTCGACCACTGTGCCGTTGAGCGACAGGTTCACCGCSTCRCCCGTGGCCGTGTCGATCAGCCCGGAGGCTCCGGCCACCACGCCCAGCGCATAGGTCAGCGTGCCGGCCCCATCAGCGCCAAACGCCGAATTGAAGTTGGCGGCAAAGCTCTGGGTATCGTTGGCGGTCAGTAGCGTTTCGTCCACGGTCAGCGTCGGCTCCGTGCCGGTGGTGCTGATGCTCGGACCGTCGTCCTTGAACACCAGGTTCTGCCCGATATTGAGGGTCGCCTGGGCGCTGTCGCCGTCCTTGTCGGTCATGGTCGCGGTCAGCGTCACCAGGTTGTCCGAGGTCAGAGTTGTCGAGTCATCCGGATTGCTGGCGTTGGCATGCACCACCGCCCGGCTCTGGTCCAGCGTGACGCTGCCATTGGCAACGACGCTGACCGTGAACACCAGCAGGTTGTCCGTGGCCGTGCGGCCTTCCACCACAGTGCCGTTGAGCGACAGGTTCACCACGTCGCCCGTGGCCGTGTCGATCAGCCCGGAGGCCCCCGCCACCATGCCCAGTGCGTAGGTCAGGGTGCCGGCTCCATCGGCGCCAAACGCCGGATTGAAGTTGGCGGCAAAGCTCTGGGTATCGTTGGTGGTCAGTAGCGTTTCGTCCACGGTCAGCGTCGGCTCCGTGCCGGTGCTGCTGATGCTTGGTCCGTCGTCCTTGAACACCAGGTTCTGCCCGATGTTCAGCGTCGCCTGGGCGCTGTCGCCGTCTTTGTCGGTCATGGTCGCCGTCAGCGTCACCAGGTTGTCCAAGGTCAAACTCGTCAAATCATCCGGATTGCTGGCGTTGGCATGTACCACGGCGCGGCTCTGGTCCAGCGTGACGCTGCCATTGGCCGCCACGCTGACGGTGAACACCAGCAGGTTGCCCGTGGCCGTGCGGCCTTCGACCACTGCGCCATTGAGCGACAGGTTCACCGCCTGGCCCGTCTCCGTGTCAGTCAACCCGGAGGCTCCGGCTACCACGCCCAGCGTATAGGTCAGCGTGCCGGCACCATCGGCGCCAAACGCCGGATTGAAGTTGGCGGCAAAGCTCTGGGTATCATTGGTGGTCAGTAGCGTTTCGTCCACGGTCAGCGTCGGCTCCGTGCCAGTGGTGCTGATGCTTGGTCCGTCGTCCTTGAACACCAGGTTCTGCCCGATGTTCAGCGTCGCCTGGGCGCTGTCGCCGTCTTTGTCGGTCATGGTCGCCGTCAGCGTCACCAGATTGTCCGAGGTCAAACTCGTCGAATCATCCGGATTGCTGGCGTTGGCATGCACCACCGCCCGGACCTGATCCAGCGTGACGCTGCCATTGGCGGCCACGCTAACCGTGAACACCAGCAGGTTGGTGAGGGCCGTATGCCCCTCCACCACCGTGCCGTTGAGCGACAGGTTCACCGCCTCGCCCGTGGCCGTGTCGGTCAGCCCGGAGGCTCCGGCCACCACGCCCAGCGCATAGGTCAGGGTGCCGGCACCATCGGCGCCAAACGCCGGATTGAAGTTGGCGGCAAAGCTCTGGCTGGCGTCGGTCGCCAATAGCGTCTCATCCACGGTCAGCGTCGGTTCCACCCCGGTGCTGCTGATGCTTGGYCCATCGTCCTTGAACACCAGGTTCTGCCCGATGTTCAGCGTCGCCTGGGCGCTGTCGCCGTCCCTGTCGGTCTTGGTTGCGGTCAGTGTCACCAGGTTGTCCGAGGTCAGGCTCGTCGAGTCATCAGGATTGGCTGTGTTGGCATGCACCACGGCACGGCTCTGGTCGAGCGTGACGCTGCCATTGGCCGCCACGCTGACCGTGAACACCAGCAGATTGCCCGTGGCCGTGCGGCCTTCGACCACGGCGCCATTGAGCGACAGGTTCACCGCGTCGCCCGTGGCCGTGTCGATCAGCCCGGAGGCTCCGGCCACCACGTTCAGCGCATAGGTCAACGTACCCGCACCATCAACGCCAAACGCCGAGTTGAAGTTGGCGGCAAAGCTCTGGGTGGCGTTGGTCGCCAGTACTGTCTCGTCCACCGTCAGCGTTGGCTCCACACCCGTGGTGCTGATGCTTGGCCCGTCGTCGTCGAAGATGATCTTGGAGCCGATTTCGGTTTTTGTAATAGAGGCCTGGACCAACTTGAAGCCACCGATATCAAAATCGGCGTGGTCAGTACCCTTGGCGTCGACGGCCGCCCCGTTCTCGACGAGTACGCGGTTGTGATCCGACGTTGTGGTGTATTGAATCTGGTAGCCGGCCAAAACGCCGGTGATGGTTGCAACCCCGCCAACAGTACTGATGACAATGCTCGGGCTATTCACCGATCCGTCTGAGTTCTCGAGCACCTGCCCGGTGCTTTTGTTGATGACGCGAATATTGGTGATTGCAACCGACGTATCACCCGCATATCCGTTGATGAAATTCACGCCAGGCTCAGCAGCGGTGCTGAATGCGCTGACTCTTACCATGGCACTCTTGCCGCCTTGCAACTGCACGACGTCGAAACTGGCCGATTTAGCATTGAACACGTTGGTAAAGTCGACGTTAGATTCAACATCGGCTTCGTTCTGATCCAGATTGGGAATGGTCACATTCTGCCTGGCACCCGTGACGAACGAAAAACGGATACCCTCCTGTTCCGTAATCATCTGATTGTTGGTGCCGAAGGTGGTGGGGCCACCCGCCTGGCTGGTATTGATCGTGTCGCCAGTCGTGATATTGGCGCCGCTTGACTGGTCTGCAGGGTTCTTGCCGGTGGCGATGATGGTGGGGTCCGTGATCCGCAATACACCACCGTCGTTGACAACGGTCGGGGTCGCCGTCGTAAACATCAGAAAGAGGTTCTGACCCGAGGGCGCATTGGCCAGACTGAACTCCAGGTCCTGGCTGGCTCCGATGAAAACCTTATTCAGCAGATTGAGCGAATCATCGGCGTTCGTAGCATCTGTATGCCGGAGCGGTTGGTACTCCACGGTCCAGATCTTGCCGCCCGTGACCGGCGATCCGGTTTCTTCTATAAAGGCTGCGAACACGATCGCGCCGCTTGCGCTCCCGGCTCGGCCCAGAACGATGTTGTTGTTCGTATCCGTATAGAGAAGGATGCTGGTGCCGTCGAGGGTAAACAGCCCGCTGACCACGCCATTGAGCGGTACTCCAGTGCTGCCCACGAAGCTGACATCGGTAATGCTTGCTCCGGGTGCAGAGGTGATGGTGAACGCATTGCTGCCCGTGTTGCCCACGGCACCGGTATAGCCGCTCAAGGCCGCCCCCGTTGCGGTGCCTGCCCCAAGCCCGGTCAAACGGTTAGCGAAGGTCGTGGGCAGGGACGCCACCAGAATGTCGTTGTCGTCAGCGTCTCCCACAGGGCCTGGAGTGGCTGTGCCGTTCTGCAACCCGGCCGTTTCGTCCAGCGTAACGTCCTCGCCGGTCGCCACGACGCTCAAAACACTGTCCGTAAACGACATTGTCGCCACGGCGTCGTCACCGGTGCCGACCACACCGTCGGCGCCGGCAGAGCTCGCGGTGAGCAGAAACGTCGCGCCTGCCGAGTCGTCGGGATTCACGTACCACGAGGTGGTGACGCTGCCGTTGACCTGGCCGTCGAGATCGCCGGCACCGCCGTCGGTCACGGACCAGGGCTCGTGCCCCGCGCCCATATTGGTATTGAGTACGTCGTCGGACGTACCCCACACACCATCCGCGCCGGCACCGACGGCGTGGTCCACTTCGAGCGTCACGGTGCTGCCGGCGGCGAAACCGCTGGCCGTGATGATGGCGGTGCTGCCGGGTGCGTAGTCTTTAAGGTCGGTGGTGACGGTCGGAATGTAGGTAAAAGTCCAGTCGTGGTTGACGGGTGAAGGATGGTCACCGACGTTATTGGCCAGGTCATTCGTTGGCGATGAGGTTTTCTTGCGCATAGTCATGACTTTCTCCTGAGCGGGTCCAGTCATCGGGGGTCGACCTTGGACCATTTTCTGATCTATTGGTCACAACTATGAACAAGCACCGGAGGATGCACATCGGCCGATACTCCCAGGCGGGATGGGAGTTTCAGACTACTTGGGAGGGGAGAAGGAAAGTCGCGAAGGTAGGGTTGATGGATTCGTTAAATCCCGGGCGCAAGAATTTGTCGAACTTTATCTACAGGTCGTGAAAATGAAGCGTTGAAACAGGGGGGAGCTGCGAAATATGGTGTCCCAGGGCAGGTTCGAACTGCCAGCCTTCCCCTTAGGAGGGGGATGCTCTATCCAATTGAGCTACTGGGACACAAGTCGGCCGCGAAGAAACGCGGCGCGATGGACGGCGTGCATGTTAACGGCCGGGCCGGCTTTTGTCATGTCGTCCGTTGGGCTTTTTAAGTGTAGGCAGACGCCTCGGCCAGGCGCGGACTTGTTTACCCTGCAAATTGCATTACTGCAAAAAGCCATCATTGCAAAATGCAAGACCCGGTGTTCGCAAAAATATCCTAATTCTTTGTTTTTAAAGAATTTAATTGTCGATAGACTCTGGCATGCGAGCTGCTTCAGCTGTTCTCACAGAACAACGGAGGCCGCCTCATGAACAGCGCCCTTTTACTCTCGAGTGCAATCGCTCTGACGGTTTTGCCGGGTTTTCATTTTACCCACGAGAGCGGTGCTACGCAGATTGCCCAGCGAATGCCACATTACCTTCAACTGCAGAAAGCGCCGCAGTTGGCCGTGATGAGCAGCCAGCACGGCTTTGTCAGTCAGGAAGTCAGCCAGGAAACCATTCTGGTACCGGCTCCGTCTGCCGAGCGCTTGGTATTTTGAATGACCCTCACCAGGAGCACAGCATGTCCAAATCAGCCGTGAGCTTTTTTATCCTCGCCTTGTTGAGCGGCATTTTTCATCTGTCATTGACCCAGGACATGGTCGTCACCCTCCCCCTGATTGCCTGTGGTGTATTCAGCGCTCTGTTCGTGCTCGCACTGATTGCCGGACGCAAGATCAAGTTTGATCCGGTCCTGCGTTAATCCAGGTATGGCAGATCCGGCGCAAAGGCCTGCCATCCATCCTGAATTCACCCCCTCCATACGACTCGCCCTAGTAAATCGGCCATTTGCCACTATCCTGTAAAGGCAAGGAGCAGTGATCGAGTCCGCCTTTGCGACCCGTCAGAAATCTTTCGTCGGGTGCAGGCGCGCTGAACGATACGGTCCGGTCGAACTTTTCAAACTAATTCGCATTTCTGATAATTGGTGCTGGCAGAACGCCTTTATACAGTTCAATATTTGTCACAGAATTGACGCCAAGGATCTGGCTTGCTTGAGGCATGATGCGCGCCTCTATCAATTCAGGTTGAACATTTGGTCAGAGCGCTTGTCCTACCAGACATCCTGCGGCCAATCCCGAAAACCGCTCCCCTGAACTAACCGGTTAAATATATGCGCCCATTGAAACAGGCAATTTATTCCAGCCGTACGGCTGACAAGTTCGTCGTACGTCTGCCAGACGGAATGCGTGAACGCATTGCCGAGGTGGCTCGCAATCATCATCGCAGCATGAACTCCGAAATCATTGCGCGCCTTGAGCAAAGTCTTATTCAGGAAGGTGCACTGGGAGAAGAGCTGAGCATGCGCCTGGACAGCCCGGAGCTTTCCTTGCACGAACGGGAGCTGCTGCAGCGCTTCCGCCAACTCTCCCACCGCCAGCAGAACGCCCTGGTTTCACTGATCGCTCATGATGCTGAATTGGCCGCTGACGCGTCCTGATTCCGCCAGAAAGCTCAAGCCAGCCTGATCGCTGGCTTTTTTTTGCCCGAAATCCGGGCACAAAAAACCCGCCTGACGGCGGGTTTTAGTGAAACGGACTTTAGAGCAGGAAGATTGTCGCAAGCCCCAGGAAGATGAAAAAGCCTCCGCTGTCGGTCATGGCCGTAATCATCACACTGGCACCCATCGCAGGGTCACGCCCCATCTTCGCCAGGGTCATCGGGATCAAGACCCCCATCAACGCCGCCAGCAGCAAGTTGAGCGTCATCGCGGCAGTCATCACCACGCCCAATGACCAACTGCCATAGAGCAGGTAGGCAACCACACCAATCACCCCGCCCCAGATCACGCCGTTGATCAACGCGACGGCCAATTCCTTGCGCATCAGGCGCGAGGTATTGCCGGTGCTCACCTGGTCCAGCGCCATGGCCCGAACAATCATGGTGATGGTCTGGTTACCCGAGTTACCACCGATCCCCGCCACGATCGGCATCAACGCCGCAAGCGCCACGAGCTTCTCGATCGAACCTTCAAACAAACCGATGACCCGTGATGCCACGAACGCGGTAATCAGGTTGATCGCCAGCCAGGCCCAACGGTTACGCAGGGATTTCCAGACCGACGCAAAAATGTCTTCTTCTTCACGCAGACCCGCCATGTTGAGAACTTCGCTTTCGCTCTCTTCACGGATCAGGTCGACCATTTCATCGATGGTCAGACGGCCGATCAGCTTGCCGTTCTTGTCGACCACGGGCGCGGAGATCAAGTCGTAACGCTCGAACGCCTGGGCGGCATCGTAAGCGTCTTCATCCGGGTGAAAACTCACCGGATCGCTGGCCATCACCTCGGAAACCTGTTTGTCCGGATCGTTGACCAGCAAACGCTTGATCGGCAATACGCCCTTGAGGACGCCGTCGTAGTCGACCACGAACAGCTTGTCGGTATGGCCTGGCAACTCCTTGAGACGGCGCAGATAACGCAAGACCACTTCGAGGCTGACATCCTCGCGGATGGTCACCATCTCGAAGTCCATCAGCGCACCGACCTGCTCCTCGTCATAGGACAGTGCCGAACGCACGCGCTCGCGTTGTTGCTGGTCGAGGGTCTCCATGAGCTCATGGACGACGTCTCGCGGCAGCTCGGAAGCCAGGTCAGCGAGTTCGTCGGCATCCATGTCCTTGGCGGCTGCCAGGAGCTCGTGATCGTCCATGTCGGCGATCAGGGTTTCACGAACCGAATCGGATACTTCAAGAAGGATGTCGCCGTCGCGATCGGCCTTGACCAGCTGCCAGAGCGTCAGACGATCGTCCAGCGGCAAGGCTTCAAGGATGTAGGCGACGTCGGCGGAGTGCAGGTCATCGAGCTTGCGCTGCAACTCGACGAGGTTCTGCCGGTGGACCAGGTTCTCGACCCGGTCATGATGCGGGCCTTCCTGGCGGTGAGTCAGGTCTTCTACCACTCGCTGGCGCTGCAACAACTCAACCACCTGAGCCAGGCGATCCTGCAAGCTTTCCTGCGTTTTCTTTACTTCAACATCGGACATAGGCGAACTCCACTCCCAGCAGCGGGGCACGCCGGAAGGATCAATCAGTCAATTCATGATTGGTAAAACGGGGTACTGAGTAACTACTGGGTAAGTCCATGGAGGTATTCCACAAGCCCCGGCGGGGCTGACGGGCGCAATGATACACCGCCTGACGGTTTTAAACGTTAAAAAATCTCGTCTGAAACAAGCGCTTGCACAACAAACCTGAGCATCTCCTGATTCATGAAAATGCGACGACGCATTCTGAAAAGAAAACACACCACCCCTCGAAAATTGTAGCCACTACCCTAGGGGGCGTTCTCAATTAGTTTCCCTACCGCGCCGGGTCTGCTGTTGTGCAGGGCAAGGCGCGAGAAGCGCAGTTTGGTCATTCCAAATCAGCTTCGAGCAACACAGCCCTGCACAACAGCAGGCCCGGCCCTTCGGGTTGTGCCTTAAAGCTGGCCAGGCTGCGTTGCAGGCCTTGGAAAGGGAACAACCATTCCCAGCGGCCTACGCCTTGCCTGGCCAGCTTTAAGGCGACAACGCGGCGGGGAAACTAATTGAGAACGCCCCCTTGAAAAGGAACGTCATGGAGGACGCCTGATGCCATCAATTGCACAGTTCTTTTTACTGCTCACCCTGCTCGGCCCCCTGCCCCAGGCGCTCGCCACCACCGTTCACCGCTGCGAGGCGGCCAATGGGCGCATTACCTTCACCACGCTGAGCTGTGCCACGGGAGAAAGCGTTTCACTTCAGGACGTCCGCGCCTTTACACCCGGCAGCGCGATGATGCTTATGCCGCAAGCCGAACCCCGTGAAACACCAGGAATGAAAATCAAAAGGAAAGAGCCGACCGTAGTCGGTCAGGCGCAGGACAAGTGTGGAAACCTGATCAGTGCCAGGGAGCGCCGCGAAGCGATCATCAATCGGCGAGTGGTTGCCGGCATGAGCCAGCAAGACGTCGAAAGCGCCCTCGGCAAGCCGGACAAGATCAATATTCGCAATTCAGCCACGAGCTACCGTTACGACACCCGGAGGGGTCGCAGCGCAAACGTGGAGTTCGACGAGAGAGGATGCACGAAAGGAAAAGCCAAATCCCGGACGGCAAAAAGCCCGCATTAAATGCGGGCTTTCTGTTGTATGGTGCACTCGACAGGATTCGAACCTGTGACCGCTCGGTTCGTAGCCGAGTACTCTATCCAGCTGAGCTACGAGTGCATTTTGTGTTTTTAGACCAGACCACAACTGGCTGAAGCCAAGTTACTTGCATTACTGCAACTAACTCTTAAATGGTGCACTCGACAGGATTCGAACCTGTGACCGCTCGGTTCGTAGCCGAGTACTCTATCCAGCTGAGCTACGAGTGCATTTGTTGCCGCGCATTATAGGCCGTCTAATCTCTATGTCAAGCACTTTTTCTAGTAATTTCAACAACTTACCGAAGAAGCCAGATTACAACGTACTACGCAAATAATGGCGGAGAACGGGGGATTCGAACCCCCGACACCCTTTTGAGGTGTACTCCCTTAGCAGGGGAGCGCCTTCGGCCACTCGGCCAGCTCTCCGCAACACGGGGCGTATATTAACCAGCTTCTTCCCCGTTTGCAAACATAAAAAACGATAAAAATTAATGGCTTGGTTCTTCGTCCTTCTCTTTCTTGATACGCAGGTAAATTTCCTCCCGGTGAACCGCCACCTCTTTGGGGGCATTAACACCGATGCGCACTTGATTTCCTTTTACGCCGAGCACGGTCACGGTGATTTCGCCATCACCGATAATCAGGCTTTCTGCGCACCGACGAGTCAGAATCAGCATACCTTTCTCCTCACGCATTACATTTCAGGGACAACAGTCTGCAAAAAAAAGGCACTCGACCCACAACCGGAGCGGTCGCAGCCCTACATGCCTGAGTATTGACTAGCGCGAGCAAAAGAACAGCCTCGGGGGTCACGCCATTCAAAAAAACAAAAGGCGCGGTCAGACCGCGCCTTTTGGCAAACGCATCACTCGCCCTGGCGGGCCGGTGCGTCCAGTTCGAAAGCCGTGTGCAGAGCGCGCACAGCCAGTTCCAGGTACTTCTCTTCGATCACTACGGAGACTTTGATTTCCGAAGTCGAGATCATCTGGATGTTGATGCTTTCCTTGGCCAGGGATTCGAACATGCGGCTGGCCACGCCTGCGTGAGAACGCATGCCAACGCCGACGATCGACACCTTGGCGATCTTGGTGTCGCCCACGACTTCACGGGCACCCAGCTCGCCAGCGGTCTTTTCCAGCACGGCTTGCGCTGCCTGGTAGTCGTTGCGGTGCACGGTGAAGGTGAAGTCGGTGGTGTTATCGTGCGCGACGTTCTGCACGATCATGTCGACTTCGATGTTCGCGGCACTGATCGGGCCGAGAATCTTGAAGGCAACGCCCGGGATGTCTGGCACGCCACGGATGGTCAGCTTGGCTTCATCGCGGTTGAAAGCGATACCGGAAATGATCGGCTGTTCCATGGTTTCCTCTTCATCAATAGTAATGAGGGTGCCCGGACCCTCCTTGAAGCTGTGCAGTACGCGCAGCGGAACGTTGTACTTGCCGGCGAACTCGACCGCGCGGATCTGCAACACCTTGGAACCGAGGCTGGCCATTTCCAGCATCTCTTCGAAGGTGATCTTGTCCAGGCGCTGAGCCACGGACACCACACGCGGGTCGGTGGTGTAGACGCCGTCGACGTCGGTGTAGATCTGGCATTCGTCAGCCTTCAGGGCTGCCGCCAACGCCACGCCGGTGGTGTCGGAACCGCCACGACCGAGGGTGGTGATGTTGCCGTGCTCGTCGACGCCCTGGAAACCGGCGACAACCACCACACGACCTGCCTTCAGGTCACCGCGAATCTTCTGGTCATCAATCTGCAGGATACGCGCTTTATTGTGCGCGCTATCCGTCAGGATCCGCACCTGGTTGCCGGTGTACGACACCGCCGGCACGCCACGCTTGATCAGCGCCATGGCCAACAGGGCAATCGTCACCTGCTCACCGGTGGAGACGATCACGTCCAGCTCGCGCGGAACCGGTTGGCCGTCGCCACTGATTTGCTTGGCCAGATCGATCAGACGGTTGGTTTCGCCGCTCATTGCAGACAGCACAACCACCAGGTCATCGCCGGCATCGCGGAATTTCTTAACCTTGTCGGCGACCTGCTCGATTCTCTCGACGGTGCCGACCGAGGTGCCTCCAAATTTCTGTACGATCAAAGCCATTTCAAAGCCGCCTCTGCCCATGAAGGGCGCCCAAATAATCACTCAAACAGCGTTGCGGCCCACCACTAGACTACGGGCCGCAAGCACTGCCTTATAGACCCTGCTCTACAAACGGAACGGTCAGGGCCAGTGCCGCATCCAGTGCGCCAGCGTCGGTACCGCCGCCTTGCGCCATGTCTGGACGACCACCGCCCTTCCCGCCCACTGCCGCAGCGGCTTGCTTCATCAAATCACCGGCTTTGAGTTGGCCAGTCAGGTCTTTGGTTACGCCTGCAACCAGAACGACCTTTTCCTCATGGACACTGCCGAGCAGGATCACTGCGCGGCCGAGTTTGTTTTTCAGTTGATCGACCAGCGCCAGCAGCGCCTTGCCATCCTGACCGTCCAGACGCACGGCCAGCACTTTCACGTCCTTGACGTCCAGCGCCTGGGCCGACAGATCGTCGCCCGCGGCACTGGCAGCCTTGGCCTGCAACTGCTCGAGTTGCTTCTCCAGCAGACGGTTGCGCTCCAGCACAGCCGACAGCTTGTCGATCAGGTTGTCGCGGCTGCCCTTGACCAGGCTGGCCGCTTCCTTGAGTTGTTCTTCCGCCGCGTTCAAGTAGGCCAGCGCTTGCGCACCGGTGACGGCTTCGATACGACGCACACCCGATGCCACACCGCCTTCGCTGATGATTTTCAGCAGGCCGATGTCGCCGGTACGGTTGGCGTGGATACCGCCGCACAGCTCGACGGAAAAATCGCCCATGCTCAGCACGCGCACACTGTCGCCGTACTTCTCGCCGAACAGCGCCATGGCGCCTTTTTGCTTGGCGGTTTCGATGTCGGTTTCTTCGGTTTCAACGGCAGAGTTCTTGCGAATCTCGGCATTGACGATGTCTTCCAGCGCCTTCAACTGTTCAGGCTTGATGGCTTCGAAGTGGCTGAAGTCAAAACGCAGGCGCTGACTGTCGACCAACGAGCCTTTCTGTTGAACGTGATCGCCCAGCACCTGGCGCAATGCAGCGTGCAGCAGGTGAGTCGCCGAGTGGTTCAACGACGTGGCGTGACGCACCTCGGCGTCAACGTGGGTCTCGACCGGCGCACCGACGATCAGGCTACCCGAATCCAGGATACCGTGGTGCAGGAACGCACCGCCGGTCTTGGTGGTGTCACGCACGTCGAAACGCGCACTGCCCGCCTGCAGGTAACCGCAATCACCGATCTGGCCACCGGACTCAGCATAGAACGGCGTCTTGTCGAGAACGATCACGCCCTCATCGCCTTCGCTCAATACGTCGACTGGCTGGCCATCTTTATACAGCGCAACGATTTTGGCGGAACCGCTGTGAGCGATGTAACCGGTGAACTCGGTGGCCACGTCCACCTTGACCAGGCTGTTGTAGTCCATGCCGAAGGAACTGGCGGAACGGGCACGGACGCGCTGGGCTTCCATCTCACGTTCGAAACCTGCTTCGTCGATGGTCAGGCTGCGCTCGCGAGCGATGTCGCCGGTCAGGTCCATCGGGAAACCGTAGGTGTCGTAGAGTTTGAACACTACGTCGCCGGGCACCACGTCGCCCTTGAGTTCAGCCAGATCCTGCTCGAGGATTTTCAGGCCCTGCTCCAGGGTCTTGGCGAATTGCTCTTCTTCGGCCTTCAGCACGCGTTCAATGTGCGCCTGCTGGGATTTCAGCTCCGGGAAAGCTTCGCCCATCTCGGCGACCAGGGCCGCGACGATCTGGTAGAAGAAGCTGCCCTTGGCACCCAGTTTGTTACCGTGACGGCAGGCGCGACGGATGATCCGGCGCAGCACGTAGCCACGGCCTTCGTTGGACKGCAGCACGCCGTCGGCGATCAGGAAGCCGCAGGAACGGATGTGGTCAGCCACCACTTTCAGCGAAGCCTGGGCGTCGTTGGTGCAGCCGATGGCCTTGGCCGAAGCGCTCAGCAGGCTCTGGAACAGGTCGATTTCATAGTTCGAGTGAACGTGCTGCAGCACGGCACTGATCCGCTCCAGGCCCATGCCGGTGTCGACCGACGGCGCTGGCAGCGGGTGCAACACGCCATCGGCGGTGCGGTTGAACTGCATGAACACGTTGTTCCAGATCTCGATGTAACGGTCGCCGTCTTCTTCCGGCGAGCCCGGTGGGCCGCCCCAGATGTCGGCGCCGTGATCGTAGAAAATCTCGGTGCAAGGACCGCACGGGCCGGTATCGCCCATGGTCCAGAAGTTGTCGGAGGCGTATGGCGCGCCCTTGTTATCGCCGATGCGCACCATGCGCTCGGCTGGAACCCCGATTTCCTTGGTCCAGATGTCGTACGCCTCGTCATCGCTGGCGTAGACGGTGACCCAGAGCTTTTCCTTCGGCAGGTTCAACCACTTGTCGGACGTCAGGAAGTTCCAGGCGTAGGTGATGGCATCACGCTTGAAGTAATCGCCGAAACTGAAGTTACCCAGCATTTCGAAGAAGGTGTGGTGACGGGCGGTATAACCGACGTTTTCCAGGTCGTTGTGCTTGCCGCCGGCGCGCACGCATTTCTGGCTGCTGACGGCGCGGGTGTACGCGCGCTTTTCCTGGCCCAGGAAGCAGTCCTTGAACTGGTTCATCCCCGCGTTAGTGAACAGCAGGGTTGGGTCGTTGCCCGGAATCAAAGAGCTGGAGGCTACACGGGTGTGGCCTTGCTCTTCGAAGAAGCGAAGGAAGGCTTCACGGATTTCTGCGCTTTTCATTAGGTTCTTCCACGGAGGCTGCGGCCAAAGGCCTGTTCGAAACGTCAACAGACGAAGCGACGGCAAAGGGCCGCATTATATCGGCGTTAGTGACTAGGTACAGTGTGTTTGTACGTTGCAAACACTCATTTAGACGGTTAACGCCGTCACTTGCCAGAAAAGTCGACGAATGTCGCGACGACTTGCTCGATTTGCCCACGGCTGACGTCCATGTGCGTGACCATGCGCAGACGCGCGGCGGCACTGAGCTTGATCCCGCGCTCGGCACAAAAGGCCTTGATGGCCTCGGCCTTGTCGCCCATCTGCACGTAAACCATGTTGGTTTGCACCGGTTCGACTTCGAAGCCCGCCGCCCGCAGGCCTTCGGCCAGGTATTGCGCGTTGGCGTGGTCATCGGCCAGGCGCTGAACGTTGTGATCCAGCGCGTACAGGCCTGCCGCCGCCAGAATCCCGGCCTGACGCATGCCGCCACCGACCATCTTGCGCAGGCGCCGGGCCTTGCCGATCAGCTCGGCCGAGCCGCACAGCACCGAACCGACCGGGGCGCCCAGCCCTTTGGACAGGCACACCGAGACGGAATCGAAATACTGGGTGATTTCCCGGGCATCGACACCCAGCTTGACCGCAGCGTTGTACAGGCGAGCCCCATCCAGATGCAGCTGCAAACCGTTTTCGCGGGTAAAACTGCGCGCCCGGGCCAGGTACTCCAGCGGCAGGACCTTGCCCTGCATGGTGTTTTCCAGCGCCAGCAAGCGGGTACGCGCAAAGTGGAAGTCGTCCGGTTTGATCGCTGCGGCGACGTGGGCCAGGTCCAGCGAACCGTCGGCCTGCACTTCCAGCGGTTGCGGCTGGATCGAACCGAGCACCGCCGCGCCGCCACCTTCGTACTTATAGGTGTGAGCCTGCTGGCCGACGATGTACTCGTCACCGCGTTCGCAGTGGGCCATCAAACCCAGCAGATTGCTCATGGTGCCGGTTGGCACGAACAGCGCTGCGGCGAAGCCCAGGCGTTGGGCCAGCTCAGCTTCCAGGCGATTGACCGTCGGATCTTCGCCATACACGTCGTCACCGGTGGCCGCACTGGCCATCGCGTCGAGCATGCCGGTGGAAGGTTGGGTGACGGTGTCGCTGCGAAGATCGATAACGCTCATGAATCCGGCCTCGGTAAGCAGGGGAAATCCCTTTCAGGAAAGAATTACTGCGGGCATGGCGACGATTAATCAACCCTTGCGCAGGAAAAGGCCAATTAAACCAACGGAAAAGTCGATAACAATCATCCAAAAGGGGCCATGCGCATACCGCAAATATGTGTTAAAAACGCTGCGCCGCCAAACTTTCCAGCGGCAAAAACGTTCTCAGGGCGGGGTGCAACTCCCCACCGGCGGTAATTGCGCGCAATGCGCATAGCCCGCGAGCGCTTGGTGACAGCACGGCTTCGGCAGTGCCTGGCAGCAAGGTCAGCAGACCCGGTGTGATCCCGGGGCCGACGGTCATAGTCCGGATGAAGAGAGAACGGGATTGACTGCAAAGGGCCGTCCGCCGGCATTCATGCGAGCGTGCGTACCCTCAGATCCCCTTCGATTCATAACGCCCTGTTTTTCACACAAACAGGAGTCAGAACATGCAACCCACCGCAATAGACAGCAAAAGCAAACACCACCACGGCGAGCGCGTTGCGTTCATCCAGGCCTGCTGGCACAAGGATATTGTCGATCAGAGCCGCAAAGGCTTCGTCGCCGAAATGATTGCCCAGGGTTATCAGGAATCCGACATCGATTTCTTCGAAGTCGGCGGTGCCTTTGAAATGCCCCTGCACGCCAAGTTGCTGGCCAAGACCGGTCGTTATGCCGGCATCGTCGCGGCAGCCCTGGTGGTGGACGGCGGGATCTACCGTCACGAGTTCGTCGCCCAGTCGGTGGTCAGCGGCCTGATGCAGGTTCAGCTGGAAACCGAAGTGCCGGTGTTCTCGGTGTCCCTGACCCCGCACCACTTCCATGCCGGCGAAGAGCACCAGAAGTTCTTCTTCGAGCATTTCCTGCATAAAGGCCAGGAAGCGGCGAAGACCTGTGCGGATACGTTGCTGAAGATCCGTTCGCTGCGTCGCACCGAGCCGCGTGCGCTAGCCGTATAATCACCGCAAAACCTGTAGGAGCGAGCCTGCTCGCGATAGCGGTGTATCAGTCAGCATAAATGTCGACTGACAGTCCGCCATCGCGAGCAGGCTCGCTCCTACAGGTTTTGCGGTGATTATACGGCTAGCGCACGCGGCTCGGTGCGACGCAGCGAACGGATCTTCAGCAACGTATCCGCACAGGTCTTCGCCGCTTCCTGGCCTTTATGCAGGAAATGCTCGAAGAAGAACTTCTGGTGCTCTTCGCCGGCATGGAAGTGGTGCGGGGTCAGGGACACCGAGAACACCGGC